>CAZIGP010000060.1:0-11600 GCA_964538425.1 uncultured Pirellulales bacterium
ATTTTCAAACTCAGTTTGCAGAACGTATCGGTGGTGCTAATTACTGCAAAGGAACCGAAATCTATAAGTTCGAGACGATCAAGCGGGCCAAGCGAAAGGCATTGGCCGAGCATCCCGAACGCGTGCTGATTGATTTTGGCATTGGCGAAAACGACGAGCTGGCACCGGAAAGCGTGCGGGCAGCGATGACTCGGGAAATTAATCGCCCGTAAAATCGCGGCTACGCTGACAATGGGGTTGCCGAATATAAGGAAGCGACCACCCGGGTCATGGAACGCAATTTTGGCGTGAAACTGGATGCGGCGACCGAAGTGAATCACTGCATCGGCTCAAAAACCGCGCTGGCAATGATTCCAGCGGCGTTTATCAACCCCGGCGATGTGACGCTGATGACCGTACCGGGATATCCTGTCGCAGGCACACACACACGATATTACGGCGGTACGGTACATCGATTGCCGCTATTGGAACAGAACGATTTCTTTCCCGATTTGGCTTCGATTTCGGCCGATGTACTAGCAAAAACTAAGTTGCTGGTACTTAACTACCCCAATAGCCCTACCGGTAAAACTGCGACGCCGGACTTCTACAAGCGAGTGGTCGAGTTTGCCTTGAAGTACAAAATTGTGGTGATTCAAGACGCGGCTCACTCGATGTTGAGCTACGATCGCGCGCCGATCAGTTTTTTAAGCACTCCTGGTGCGAAAGACGTAGGCGTTGAAGTTCACTCAATGTCGAAGGGCTTTCACATGATCGGGTGGCGGCTTGGCTGGGTTTGCGGCCACGAACGAATTGTGCGTGCTTTTGCCGACGTAAAAGATAACAGTGACTCTGGGCAATTTATTGCCGTTCAAAAAGCGGCAGCCGCGGCACTGGATGATGTTTCGATTCCGCAGCAAGTTCGCACCAAGTACGAACGCCGTCTGCGGAAGTTGGTCGACGTACTCACTCGTTGTGGCTTTACTTGCAAAATGCCCGGCGGCACGTATTTTCTTTATTCAAGAACGCCCAAAGGATTGGCTGGCGGTCAGTCGTTTGAGAATGCGGAAGCATGCAGCCAGTATTTGATCAACGAACATTCGATCGTCACCGTGCCATGGGACGATGCAGGTTCGTATTTGCGATTTTCCGTGACTTACGAAGCTGCAGACGAAAAAACCGAAGATGCACTTATGGCTGAAACAGAGAAACGGCTTAAGCAGATCAAGCCAGTGTTTTAGTTGTGGACGGCAGAAGGCGTTTTGGAACAGAGTGATTAAAAGATGTTTGAGCAACGAGGCACGATTGTCGCAGCCCTAGTGATGACGCTGGCGGCAGCGACCGGGTGCAGTGGTGGGAAATCGAGTGGCAGTGCGAACCACTCTGGCGCTTCTTTGCAACAGCAGCACGTCCGCGCCACTGCGGATACTAATCCGCAGTCTCGAGCCGACGCGCTCACGCGCATTGGTTATCAGCAACATCGCGCAGGGGACAACTCGGGAGCGGACACGTCACTGCACGAAGCTAGCAAAGCGGCTGCAGAAATCGAAGATCCCTATCGGCGCGCAACCGCCGAAGCACTGTTAGCAAGTGCTTATGCTCGCTGCAGCAATAAAAGTGAAGCCGCTAAAACACTAAAAAAAGCGGCAGCAATGGTTGAGAAAATTCCTTCTACGGAAAACAAAATCGATGCCTTAAGCCGCATTGCCGCGGCCTATGGCGCCGACCTGCAAGAACCGGGCAACGCGATGGCGAAGCTCCAAGAAGCCGAAAAATTGGCCGACAGCGTTACTGACATCAACGACCGACTAATTGGAATTGCCGCGATCATACGCGGCTATCAAAAGGCAAATAAAACGGCCGACGTTAATCGCCTGATTGGAAAGGCCGGAGAATTATCGGAGGGCATCGATGATGCGCGGCAGAAAGCCGAGGCCTTAATCACATTTGGCCGCGCCTTGGTGGACGCCAATCGCAAAGATGAGGCGATATCACAGCTTCAGGCAGCGGCAACAGCCGCGAGTCAAATTACTCGCTTGGATGGCAAAGTGCATGCAATGACCATGGTTGCTGAGCAATATGCTTATGTGGGTGATCTGCAAAAAGCTCGGACATTGCTGGCTGAAGCAGATGCCGTGGCAAAATCCATTCCGCAGGTCGATCTACGCAAAATTGCGCAAGATCGCGTACGGCAGCTTTCGACGTCGTTGACAAGTTCCAAGTCGAATTAAAAACAAAGCTCGTTTCCAGCCAAAAACTGCAGGTGCCGCTATTGAATCTGTGCGGTAGAATTAATGGCCGTAAAGACGGCTTGCGTAAAGCGTCGTTCAAGTTTTCAACCGATCCAATTCCAAATTAAATTAACATGGCTACCGTCCAAAGCCGCACTCTTGAGTTGCTCGGCCGCGATGCCGATGCACTCCTTAATTACAAATGTCGCGGGTTTGCCGCGTCTAGCCTTTACCTGCCGGGGCCTGATTTTATCGACCGCATTGTCGCCCAGAGCGATCGGCACCCGAATGTGCTGCGGAATTTTCAACTGATTTTAAATCATGGCCGGCTTGCCGGCACAGGCTACGTTTCGATCTTGCCTGTCGACCAAGGCATCGAACATTCTGCTGGCGCGAGCTTTGCGCCGAACCCTATTTATTTTGATCCGGCTGCCATCGTAGAACTGGCGATCGAAGGTGGCTGCAATTGCGTGGCGAGCACTTTAGGTGTACTGGGCGCTGTGAGCCGCAAGTATGCTCACAAGATTCCGTTCATGGTGAAGCTTAATCACAATGAGTTTTTAAGCTATCCGAACACTTACGACCAAATCATGTTTGCCCGCGTGAAGCAGGCGTTTGACATGGGCGCAGTCGCGGTAGGTGCTACTATTTATTTCGGCAGCGAAGAAAGCCATCGACAAATTCAAGAAGTAAGCGCGGCGTTTCAACAAGCTCATGAACTTGGTTTGGTATGTGTACTGTGGTGTTATCTGCGAAATAGTGCGTTTAAGAAAGACGGGGTCGATTATCACACCGCGGCCGATTTAACCGCTCAGGCGAATCACTTGGGTGTGACAATCCAGGCGGACATCATCAAACAAAAACTGCCGACGACGAATGGCGGTTTTGAAGCGTTGAAATTCGGCAAGACCGATCCACGTGTTTACAGCGAGCTAACGCCGGGGAATCATCCGATCGAAATGGCCCGCTATCAAGTAGCAAACTGCTATTTGGGTCGAGCACCGCTGATCAATTCCGGTGGGGAAAGCAAAGGTGCAACCGATTTAGCGGAGGCCGTGCGCACGGCAGTTATTAACAAGCGAGCCGGTGGCGCCGGGTTGATTTCGGGTCGCAAAGCGTTTCAAAAGCCGATGAACGAAGGCGTAACGCTATTGCACGCGATTCAAGATGTTTACTTAGATGAAAGTGTTAGTGTAGCTTAAGCAATGAGGTGCCTGTAACCGTGTTGTCTGGTGTCTAGAAAACACCCACAGACAAATTAATAACCAGACACCAGACCACGAGACAGCAGAAATTTCGGAGAATTACCATGAATTTACTTGAACAACTTAAAACGATGACCGTGGTCGTTGCTGACACGGGAGACTTTGACTCCATTGCAAAATATGCTCCGCGCGATGCGACGACGAATCCGTCGCTGATTTATCAAGCGGCGCAGATGCCGCAGTATCAACGATTGATTGATGAAGCCATTGAATCAACGCAATCGACTAGTGGCAGTAAAGAGCAGAAAATGGCGGCGCTGATCGATCGGCTGTTTGTTGATTTTGGCCAAGAGATTTTGAAGATTATTCCAGGCCGCGTCTCAACGGAAGTTGATGCTCGATTGTCGTTCGATGGTGAAGCCACGATGAACCGCGCGCGCGGCATTATCAAACTGTACGAGGCAGCGGGAATCGATCGCAAGCGAATTCTCATCAAAATTGCCAGCACGTGGGAAGGCATTCGGGCGGCGGAGAAACTTGAGAAAGAAGGAATTCATTGCAATCTGACGTTGTTGTTCAGTTTTCCGCAGGCGGTGGCATGTGCCGAAGCTGGCGTTACGCTGATTTCGCCATTTGTCGGTCGCATTTTGGATTGGTACAAGAAGGCTCGCGGCGTCGATTCGATACCAGCCCCTGAAGATCCGGGTGTGCAGTCGGTGACACATATTTACAACTACTTCAAGAAGTTTGGCCATAAAACGGAGATTATGGGTGCGAGCTTCCGCAATATTGGCGAGATCACCGAACTTGCCGGATGCGATCTGCTGACAATTTCGCCCAAGCTGCTTGAAGAATTGCAGACCACCGATGGCAAACTGACTCGTAAGCTTGATCCAGCGATTGCCAAGAAAAGCGATGTGCAGAAAATCTCCCTGGATGAGAAAACGTTTCGCTGGATGCTCAATGAAGACGCGATGGCGACGGAAAAACTGGCCGAGGGTATTCGGCATTTCAGTGCCGATTTATTGAAGCTGGAGAAGGCTTTGCAGCAGCGAATGTCGTCAGCCGTTGGCGCAATGCAAAGTACATAAACACCCAAAGTCGCTCCGTCTTACTTAATACATTTCCAGGTCTGCTCTGAGTTTCGATTGTTTCTGTATCATCTTAATTGGAATTCCTGTGGCATGATGAATTGCCTGCTGTATTAGACTCCAACTGCTTTGGGGAATGACTAAGTTTCCTTCAACGCATTTTCGACAAACAATTTCGTGCAACTCTGCCACGGTAATATCATTCTGCCGACCATCGACAGCAAATAAAAAGTCGTCGGCTTGAAGTCTTATACCGAACGATTTCTCAATTTGAAGGATTGTGTCGAAATAGTCGACGCCCATTGTGGAATACCCTTCACACAGATCAAACTATTCACTTGCACCTTTGAGTATAGGAGATCTCAGTTCGACCGTCATAGCGACCTCCACGGCCAAGAAGAGTTGGCGGATACCACTACCTAGACTATCTCGATTCACCACATTTGACCAAAAGAATACCTTAATTGAACAGCCGAATAGCCAAATTTGATGAGGTAATTGACAAACCTACTTACATTCCGGAACAATCGACAATCGTCGGCAATTCCACGCACGCTTCTTAAATTAAGGAACATCCCATGGCCCAAGCCACGCTTCGCATGAAAAAGCCCGTCGTGCCGCGTATTCGGCAAACTAAGTTGCTGATCAACAATAAATGGGTCGAGCCCACGGGAGGCAAGTATTTCGAAACTCTGAATCCCGCCACCGGCAAAACAATTGCGGAAGTGGCTGAAGGGTCGTCTGCCGACGTCGACAAAGCAGTGAAGGCAGCACGCGCGGCGCTGGAAAGTGGACCGTGGAAAAAAATGTCTCCGGCAGAACGCGGCCGGCTCTTGTATCGACTGGCTGATTTGGTGGAAGAAAGCGCAAGTGAGCTCGCCGCACTTGAATCGCTCAACTCGGGGAAGATCATCACCGACTCGCGCAGTGATGTAGCTGGCGTCGTGAAGTGGTTTCGCTACTACGCAGGTTGGGCCGACAAGATTGAAGGTCGCACGTTACCAATTGGCAAACCGTTCTATTCGTATACATTGCGTCAGCCAATTGGTGTAGTCGGTCAGATCATTCCTTGGAATTTTCCACTCTTGATGTTGGCATGGAAATGGGGACCGGCATTGGCATGCGGCAACACGATTGTGATGAAACCCGCCGAGCAAACGCCGCTCACTGCGCTACGAATGGGTGAACTAGCCATTGAAGCTGGCTTTCCACCGGGAGTAATCAATTTGATTAATGGCTTTGGAGAAACGGCAGGTAACGCGCTGGTCGTGCATCCGGACGTCAACAAGATTGCATTTACAGGACATGTTGATACTGCCAAGATCATTCAAAAGGCCGCGGCCGATACGCTGAAACGCTGCACATTTGAGCTTGGCGGTAAAAGCCCGAACGTGATTTTTGCCGACGTGGATATTGATAATGCGGTCGAGAGTGCTTATCAAGCGATCTATTTTCATGCTGGTCAGTGCTGTGTGGCAGGTAGCCGGCTATTCGTGGAAAAATCGATCAAGAACGAGTTTGTCGAACGCCTGGCCGAGAAAGCCAAACGCCGCCGCGTTGGTGATCCCATGGATCCAAAAACCGAGCAAGGCCCACAGGTTTCGCAAGAGCAGATGGACAAGATCTTGAATTACGTTGAGCTCGGCGAACGCCAAGGAGCCGATTTGGTTGTTGGTGGTGAACGTCATGGGAATAAAGGATTCTTTGTCGAACCCGCGGTATTTGATAACGTGAAAGACGACATGACCATCGCCAAAGACGAGATTTTTGGCCCTGTGGTCAGCATTCTGCCGTTTAAAGATTTTGACGAGATGATCGGCCGCGCTAATAAAACCTATTACGGTTTGGCGGCGGGCATTTGGACCAATGATTTACACAAAGCTCACCGCTATGCCGCTGAAGTTCAAGCTGGCACGGTGTGGGTAAATTGTTACGGAATCGTCGATCCAGTTACGCCCTTTGGTGGTTACAAGATGTCGGGCATCGGCCGCGAAAATGGCGAAGCAGTGCTTGAGCATTACTCCGAGATGAAAACCGTAACCATCAAGCTAAATGATTAGGTTGTCGCTAACTCAACTTTTGCAAGTAAAAACGACGAGTACTCTTCAAGCCCAGGGGGATAAATCCTCTGGGCTTGTTTTATCTTGTGGCTCAGGAATAGGTAATGCCGTCGAGCCAATTCCAATCGGGGCAACTGAAATGGGAGACGACTGAAACACAAACCGAACTCCCAAGCGGCGAACGACATACAGGCATCCTATTAGTAGCAGCATAGCTATCAGCAACGTGCCGTCGATGATGAGAGCAACATCGCCCTGCCCTCCCATGAGCATCGTTAATACCGTGCCGATGCCAACCGTCAGCAAAAGTGCCATTAAAACACGAGGATAAATTGGCTCTGCTTTACTCAAAGCTGCCCACATGGCTATTAACACCATCGCACCAGCAACCGGTGGAACGAAAATTAAAGCAAGCCATTCCAACTCGTGGGGAAGACCAACCCAACGAAAGATGCCAGCCAACAGGGCGACAGTGGCTGTCCAAGCAAACATATCGGTGAGCCGAAACTGCACGCCTTGTACTTTCTGTGCAGTGGGATCGGCAGGTGGATCATGCAAATTGATTCGATGCACCCCAAAAAGGCGAGGAATTGCCGCAACCATCGAGACGGCCAAAATCAAAAATAAAAGAAGTGGCAGTCCTTCGCGAAAATCATTTCCGCTTGTCCAGATGACGACGGAAATTATGATATTCAGCAAAACAATCAATAATCTCCACATTACCCGCGACTGTCCCCACGCGAGCCAAATTGCCAAGCAGCCGAAGCGAGCCATTGCGGCTGCTGATAGAACGCAGCCCAAGATGATTTCAAAATCTCCTCCGGGTGGCCGAAATAATCCAACCATCGGCAGGTCGATTAACAGCGAGGAAACCAGCCCGAAGACCATGAACACAGCAATTTCTGCGCCCGGTTCAATAGTCACCCAGGATCGCGGTTTGCTGGAAATGTCGTCGAACACAATTGAGCTATCTTGTTGTGGCACAAAACTGGATTCTTACGCTGCCGTGAGCCAGAATAACATGCAGCAGGCTTTCAACCAAGCAAAGGCCGCAAATTGCTCTTTTGATTTTCGTGACGATATTGCAAAATTTCGGCTAGCCGATGGTTATGCATGGTTCTTCACTCTTAGCATGATGCGAAGGTTGATATGTGCGACGGAATTCTTCAGCGGTTTTATCAAGCCATGCTCCAACTTGGCATCGCTATTGGTTTCATCATACTGATAGCAGCTACTGCGACGGCTGACGAACAAAATAAAACTCCTTCAGCGCCGGCGATATCACAGGTAAGCACCAACTTACTGACAGCTACGGATTTGCAAAGCGGCTGGATTCAGCAGCAAGCTGGTGCAGCAGGCTGGGTAATTGACGACGGAAAACTCACGGGCAATGCAAAATCGACTCCACTTATCTCTAAACGTTTGCTTCATGATTTCGAGTTGCACGTGACGTGGAAAGTGATCGATGGCGGAGTTATTAAACTTGGATTTCTAAAAACACCTCAAGAAAAACCGATCGAAATTTGCTTGGCTGAGCGGCCGGGGATTTCAATTCGCTTGCCGCAGGGAGCAAAAATCTTGAAAGTAGACTCGCAATTGTATGGAAAATTTCATCGTCTCGTCATTAAACGGGCTGGCGATGTATTGGTACTTGATTGCGACGGCACAAGAAGCCGAGAATTGCCTGTTCCTGCCGACGACCAATTTTGTTTGTCACTCGCTATGGATGGCAAAGAAGCCAATGCAAGCGGCACGATCGAGTTACTAAAACTTGTAACCGACATGGGTTCGGCATCTAACAAGTTGGCTCCGTGAACTAAAGTGCTCGCAATGCCTTTGCCGCATTTCAACGGCATTGCTCCATGCTAGCGTGCCAGCGCCGCACCCGCTTGTTCAATGTTGGCGTTCGGATAAAATCTTGAACAAGACAAGTGGCATTTAAGTTTGTTCGCGCAAAAATTTTTGAAGCGCACTTTTTAAGCACAACACACACGTTTATGGAGATGGCTATGATTTCCTGCAAACATTGGCTTGCTGTTGCCGCAATTGGTTTGGCTTTTGGGACATCGATGCTTCGTGCTGCCGATGATAAAAATTTGCCGAAATGCTACTTCGACATTACCGCGGATGGCAAGAAGTTGGGACGCATCGTGGTTGAATTGCGATCTGACGTGGTGCCTAAGACGGCTGAGAATTTTCGGGCACTCTGCACCGGCGAAAAGGGATTTGGCTACAAAGGAAGTTCATTTCATCGCGTGATTCCGGAATTTATGTGCCAAGGCGGTGACTTCACCAATGGCAACGGCACAGGGGGTAAATCGATTTATGGTGAAAAATTTGCGGACGAGAACTTTGAACTTAAGCACACCGGGCCGGGCATTTTGAGCATGGCGAATGCAGGACCGAATACGAATGGCTCGCAGTTCTTCCTTTGTACGGCACAAACACCATGGCTTGATGGCAGGCACGTTGTATTTGGCAAGGTCGTGGAAGGCATGGATGTTGTGAAAAAAATGGAAGCCTTGGGATCTCAATCTGGTCAAACTCGAGCTAAAATCGAAATTGCTGATTGCGGGGAACTCAAGAAGTAGTTCCCGCGGCACAGCCATGTTTTGGTTAATTCGCGACTAGAGCCAGGCGTGTTATCCCTGAAGGACTTCGAGGGGACTCACTTCGATTGCGCCTGCGTCATTGGATTTTGGCATCAACAGCGTGATGCCAACTTGTAACACGGCGAGTGCAGCCATTGCAACAAAAACCCAGGTGAGGCCGGAATCTATCATTTCTCGAATGATTGTGCGTACTTCTGGCGATAGGATGTTTTGGGCGTGTGGGTCCATAATCGCTGCGGGGCTAATTCCTTTCGCGTGAAGTTGCTGCATCTGTTGCGCGGCCAGCATATTGAATAATGTGCCAAGCAGCCCGATACCGATGGCACCGCCCATGGTACGAAAGAATTGATTCGCACTAGTCACCAGACCGCGTTGCTGCCAAGTTACCATGTGCTGCACCGACAGAAGATAGGGCATGGATGCAGAACCGAAACCAAAGCCACTCACCACAAGCACGGCTGCCAAAATCCAACCTGAAGCCTGCATGAGGACACAAACGACTAGAGCTGCGAGGCTAATCGCGGCCAATAAACTGCCGACCAAAGCCGTTTGGCGAAATCCCCAACGGATGACCAGCGGCCCGACAAATAGGCCGCTAGCCGCCCAGGCAAGGATAACCGGCGTGACCACTCCGGCGGCGGCTGTAACGCCTGCGCCTGTTGTCGCTTGAACGTAAAGAGGCACAAAAGTATCGACACCAAAAAATGCCACTCCCATTAGCGCGCTGGCAATAAGTGCCGGGCCAATACCGCGGTGCATGATCAATTCTGGAGGGAGAATAGGATTGGTTGCTTTACGCTCGACGCGGACAAAGCACACAAACCCTGCGACAGCGATCATCACCAATCCTGAGGCAACAGGCCAAGGCAATCCTTCTGAGCCAAGGGCCGAGACGAGCCCCAATAAAGCCGTACATGAGATCGCTAACAGGGCGATGCCGGGAAAGTCAAAATCGATCCGATGGGGCTTTTCTTGATCGTGATAATGCCACGCCAACACGCCGAATCCCAACGCGCCGAGTGGTAGATTAACGAAAAAAATCGAACGCCAGCCCAATGTTTTCACCAGCAGAGCGCCAACTACCGGCCCCGCAAGTGATGACGTTCCCCAGACGGCGCTAAACCAACCCTGGATCTTTGCTCGCTCTTCCAAGGTGAATATATCGCCAAGAATGGTTAACACGACCGGCATGATGCCGCCGGCGCCTAGGCCTTGAAATCCACGATAAATAATCAGTTGCAGCAGCGATTGCGAACTGGCCGCCAACACCGAAGCAACGCAGAAAATTCCAATGGCATAGAGTAAAACTCGCTTGCGACCTAACGCATCGGCTAAGCGGCCGTAGAGTGGCATGCTGACGGTACACATCAGCAAATAGATGGAAGTCACCCAGGAGTAACGCTCGATGCCGTGTAACTCGCCAATAATGGTAGGCATGGCGGTGCTAGTGACGGTCATTTCCATTGCCGCCAAAACCATCACCATCATCAACGCACCGGTAACCCAGCCACGATGAATCGTGCGGGAAGGACTATCCGCTTTCGTGAGTTCTGATTTTGCAGCTTTTGCTTGGCTTGCTGCACTCGATTTTTTATCTGGCGAAAAAGTTTTGAGACTCACGAGAAAACCATGTCCATTAGCAAGCGTTAATTACAACTTCCATGCAGCCAGTAGCTAGGACCGAACGGGTGGGCTTTAGGTTCGGTGGCGGGAGTTAACTGTCAGTGTAGCGAGCTTTGCATCAGCATTATACCCAACTGGCGAGCCAGCTAACTGATGCGTCCATTAAAAAAACCCCGCAAGCTTTGTGGCTTACGGGGTTTTAATGATTAAATAATCCGGCGATACCTACTCTCGCACTTTTGGTACTACCATCGGCTCCGAAAGCTTAACTACCGTGTTCGGAATGGGGACGGGTGTGACCTTTCGGATATGGTCGCCGGAAGAAGTTGGCGTCGCCGGTAAGCGAACACCAACTTGGTATTTTAATGGTTGCAGTAAACTGGCACCTTCTTTAAGTGACTCTCTGGAAAATACGTTACGTTTCCAGTAGCAGCCGCTCTCGCTATGGAGAGCGCTTGATATAGGTGGTAAAGCGTTCGTCCGTTAGTACCGGTTAGCTAAATGCATTACTGCACGTACACATCCGGCCTATCAACCTGGTGGTCTACCAGGGGACTTTCGGGCATAAAGCCCAACGAAACCTGATCTTGGAGCGGGCTTCACGCTTATATGCTTTCAGCGTTTATCCTTTCCGTTCATAGCTATCCAGCCGTGCCGCTAGCGCGACAACTGGTACACCAGAGGAACGTCCTTCCAAATCCTCTCGTACTAAAGAAGAATCTCCGCAAGTTTCGTGCGCCCACAGCAGATAGGGACCGACCTGTCTCACGACGGTCTGAACCCAGCTCACGTACCACTT
>CAZIGP010000061.1:0-11551 GCA_964538425.1 uncultured Pirellulales bacterium
GTCGGGCACTGCGGAGACTGTATCCAGATCAAGCCCTGTATTACCCTCCGCGGTTAGCTGCAAATTATCGATCGTGCCGATTTGACTGGATGAACCTCCAACTCCTATATAATTGATTGTCGGAACTCCACCAAAAGAGGTTGCAGCCCTGAGCACCTGACTGCTACTGCCATCCAAATTACTGATGCTCCAAGTGAAACTCCAATCGGTTGGGTTCGTAGCGGTATCCAAAGTGACGGAAAGCTTTTTAGGACTCAATTGACCGTTAAAATCCTGATAGTTTGGATTAGTGAAAATATTGCCTTTCAACAAAGTAGAGACCACGCCGGTCGACCTTTCGATCCAGTGTATCCCAGAGGCTCCACTATAGTATAACTGATCGTTAGCAAATCCATCTGCAGCTCCAAAAGCTATTCCAAGCCAATCATCTGCATTAACGTTACTAGCGGAGGTTACGTCTGCTGACAGCGTATACACATGGCCGGCTTGTGGGGTGAATGGTAGAGTTGGCACAGCAGGATTGCCCGCTGCCTTCTTTGCCGCATCGCCCACGATGTCCCATTTGCTACCAAAATCCCCTGACCAGGTGGCCGAAGCAGATGCCCCAAGCGCGCCGACTCGAATATCCGGTGCGTGGCCGACGAGAGCTGCTGTTGCACTTCCAAACGTACTGGCGATGACCGAAGCCGCTCCGATCATCACTGCCCATACCATTCTACTGCATGCGTTCATGGTTAAGTCCTCTTGAGAAGTAACACGTGGAAAAATACTAGCAACTCAATTCTTGAAGCTTCAAAACTCGCCTATTGAGGTTACTGCTTCAGACGGAATTGCTAGTGACGCGCAAATTAGTTACGAACACGGTCATATAACAAAGGAGAAACTGTTTCTCCCGCTTCATCGAACACGTTTCCTGAAGAGCGAAAATACATTGAAAAAGCTGTTTGTGGTGGCTTCCGATGCGATATCCGAGAAGTGTGCATGGAATTGGCAGTAGATTGCACATGGTTTGGTAATCTTCCCCACTTCTGATTGGTTTCTGATTTCCACTGATAATCAGTTTATCGGGTGGCTATTGCTGTGTCAATATGCCGGTTGAACTTTGTTTAATTTTTTCCGGTCGCAATCCAAACGCTCAGATATTTCCGTTACGAATTTGCATAAAAACCCGTTGTTTGTGAGTTCTTGGACCAGTTTGAGGCATACGCAAAAGTTTCATGATTAGCTGGTGCCGTTGCGCTCAGCACTTAGCTGGAAAATATGGAGGGGCATCATTCTCTGACGACGGAAAAAGCCAGCCACCGAACATGTAAATGACGGAGCAGCCGAGACCTTCACGGTGTGTTTGGCTGGAAGCTTTTGTGACCTGTTGCAGCAAATGTCGATGGTTTCATGCTGAAGTTGGTTGCCGATACTCTTTGGCCCAATCGAAAAGTTGGCGATGCGCGTTATGGCCCATTATCATGAGTGATGGAGGATTCACCACTCTTGCAGACCCAATTTCACTCGAGTATATTATGATTATCACTGATTAATCAGATAGTGATCCCGCCTACAATAGTCTTCATAGATCTCCCCACATCTTGAGGTGAATCGGTGCGATATTCCGTGCTCCCAGGCTCTCGCCGATCTCTGGTTATGGTTGGCATCGTCATTAGCATGTCGGCTACTGTTCTTGTGCAGACTTCGGTTGCGCAAAATGAACGAGACACTATCTCAGTCGTCGAGCTTCGCTGCGAATACTCTGAGCGTCCACTCGCGGTTGATATAGATAAGCCACACTTTAGCTGGGCTTTATCTTCCAAACATCGCGACCAACGACAATCCGCATATCAAATTCTTGTCGCTAGCAGCCCTGAACTTCTCCAATCCAATCAAGGCAATAAATGGGATAGCGGACGAGTGGAATCGGATCGTTCAGTGAACGTCCCATACGGCGGCGCCAAATTGCAAAGCAAGGAAGCCTGTTATTGGAAGGTTCGAGTTTGGGATAGCAAAGGCAATCCTTCGGACTGGAGTAAAATCGCTACATTTGAGATGGGGTTGTTCTTGCCAGAAGATTGGCAAGGTGAATGGATCGGATTAGCTGATCATGGAGGATTGACCTTTACAGAAGGTCGAATCGGCAAGGCGGCTGATTTGTCAGGTCGTATTCAAAGCCTGCGCATTAACCATTACGGTGCTTTAAAACCAGAAGGACAAATTACGGTCTCCGCTTGGATCAAGCCTCGCCAGGTTACCGGCGACGATTGGCAAGCAATTTATCATACCGGGGATAGACAGAGTCGACATGTGCTGGCAATTGGCTCCCACAAAGGTGAGTTCGGTTTGTGGGCCGGGTTTGGAATTGAGGGACGCTATGTCGAAGCCGTCGCACCGCTTAATGTCAACGAGTTCACGAATGACAAATGGCATCATGTAGCGGTTTCCTACGATGACCGCCAAATCGTGTTGTATGTTGATGGTCAGCGCCAAAACGTTCGCTCCGTAGAGGGAGTGCTTAATAATGACGAACGTGCACCCGTTCATATTCTCTGTGGTCTGCGTGCACCAGCATATATCGGTTCAAATTGCGGAGCATCAGAAGCATTTGAAGGAGCGATTGACGATCTACGCGTTTTTTCCACCACTTTGTCTGGTGAGTTGATTCAGAAATTAGCGACGGGTCAATCGATCGAAGAGCAACCCGTTGGATGGTGGAAGTTCGACGGCGATTTGTCGAATTCTGCTAGTGGCAACAACGCAGTAGCCGTCTACAACAATGACTTGCTCCCATCGCCACTACTGCGCAAAGAGTTCAAGTTAGACAAGCAGGTCAAACGGGCGCGAGTCTACATTTGCGGTCTAGGTTATTCAGAGTTGTACTTGAATGGCCAAAAGGTATCTGATCACGTGCTTGACCCGGCATGCACTGATTACAACAAGCATATCCCGTACGTCACACACGATGTCACAAAGCTACTAAAACAAGGCGATAACGCAATTGGCGTGATGCTAGGGAATAGTTGGTATTGTGAGCCGTGCGATCAAAGATACGGCAATTCGCCACGGTTGCTACTGCAATTCGATATTGAGCTGGCTGATGGAAGCAAGACAAACATTGTTAGTGATCGAACATGGAAGACCATTGCCGGTCCTGTGCTCAAGAACAGTCTTTGGCGCAGCGAAGAATATGATGCGCGGCGCGAGCAACCAGGCTGGATGAGCCCCAATTTTCAAGACCAAAAGTGGGAGCAGGCTGTTGTGAAAACAAAGCCTGGTGGTTTGCTTGTGTCGCAAATGATGCCGGCGATTAAGGTAACTCAAACGATCAAGCCCGTGAAGTTTACTAGTCCCAAACCGGGAGTTTACGTCTACGACCTTGGGCAGCATTTCGGCGGTTGGGTGCGGGTAAAATTTAAGGGAGCTGCGGGGACGCGAGTGGCCATTCGGTACTCGGAACGGTTCGACGATAGAATTGGCGAAGTTAACCAGAGGATTCACGTATCGGGCACTGAAACCGACCATTACACTTTAAAAGGCGATCCTGCTGGAGAGTTTTACGAACCACACTTTGATTTTCATCCGGTTCGTTACGTGCAGGTGGAAGGTTATCGTGGTGAACTGACGGCTGATGATCTTGTCGGATGTGTAGTGCATTCAGCGGTCGATCTTTCCAGTGATTTCGATTGCTCTAACAAGCTGTTGAACCAGATTCACAAGAACATCCGTTGGACATTGACCAACGGGCTATTTGGTTTCCCACTCGATTGTTTACATCGCGAAATGATCGGGCCCATCGATCCGGCGACCATTGCAGGTAACCTTTATCCACGGCCTTATATGCCATTGTTTTGGTTGAAGTGGCTTGCGGACATCCGAGATGCGCAACATGAGGATGGAAGCCTGCCAGATATCGCACCTGAATATTGGATCTATGGCGGTCTTGGTGCCGATCCGATGTGGGCCGGGAATTATCCGCTGCTGGTTTGGTACCTTTATGCTTATTACGATGATCGGCGAATTTTAGAAGATAACTACGAGCCGGTAAAAAAATGGGTCGATTATTGTACCGCCCATGCCGTCAATAACTACTACGTTAAGGGAAAGTATCCCGGCGAGCATCTCGTACCTGGTGCCGATCCTGGCGGTGAGCAATTTATGTCGAAAGAGACTCCGACAGAATTCTTATGGACGGGATATTACTATCGAGCCGCATCCATTGCAGCCAAAATGGCTGAAGTATTAGGGAAGCAAGAAGAAGCAAAAACGTATGCGACATTAGCCGAGGAGATCGTTAAGGCAATTAACGACAAATGGTTTCAGCCTGAGACAAACAGTTATTCAACGGGTTCACCTACGGCTCTTTTTTTTCCACTCGCGTTGGGAATTGTCCCCGACGGACGCGCACAACAAGTCGCTGATAATGCGAATCGAGTTCTACTCGAAAAATACGGGGGCCATGTTCACGGTGGCAACACGGGCACGACGTGCATGATTGACACCCTAGCTGCCTACGGTCATGGCGAAACGATGTACGGTGTGGCCACTAAGACCACCTATCCTGGCTGGGGCTATATGGTCGTTAATGGGGCTACCACAATCTGGGAAAATTGGGGGCGCGAACTCTCACGTGAACAGCACGGCGGACAAGAAAGTATGATTATGTGGGGCACGCTCGACGAATTTCTTTTCAACGACCTGGTGGGTATTAAGGGCCCCGACTATCACGGCTCGGGAGCATTCGCTCCGGGTTTTAAGCAGATCAAAATCAAACCTTATGTTTTAGGTGATTTAACGCACGTGGCAGGTTCGATGCCAACCGTTCATGGCAAGATATCCGTTCGCTGGCAAAGGGATGGGGAAAAACTGACACTAAAAACGACCATACCAGGAAACTGCCGTGGTACTGTGAGCGTGCCGAAGATCGGCCTTTCAGAATTCTGCATCGAGGAAAGTGGGAAATCTGTTTGGCAAAATGGCAAGTACATGCCAGGTGACGATGGAGTCCATAGTGGCCGAGACGAAGCCGAACATGTGACATTTGATGTGGGATCTGGCGAATACGAGTTTGTTTTAAGTCCAACGGAATAAGGTGTCTCAATTGATTCCTGATTCAAGCACTATGGAATTTCAAGGTAAAAGATTGAACTAGCGGCCATACATATGCTTAAGGGCCAAGTCGCTATCTTAGATTGAAGTAAAGATCGTTGAAATGATTGATTGATGATTCCGTTCGTTTAGCGTGTCACCGGGAATATCGCATCCAAACTAGTAGGCTAGTTTGCTTAGAGAAATTTTTTCAATGCGTCTTTTACCCATCAGTTTTTTTATAACACTCATCCTCCTAGGATTGGCAGGAAAACTATCCCGTTTGTACGCCATGTCTCAGAATGCAGCAGAACTTGGCACATCAGCGGAAAACAGTCTGTTAAGCTTTGAGCTCGACGTGATGCCATTACTAACTGTTGCCGGCTGCAATCAAGGAGCCTGCCACGGAAAGAGTGGTGGACAAAATGGTTTTCAATTGTCATTGCTAGGTTTTGATCCTTCCTCTGATTATGCGGCATTAGTGATTTACGTGGGCGACGGGTCAATCCAGTCGCAACCGCGGATAGTCTTCTACTACAGAAAGCTACGGCACAAGTGCCACATGGAGGTGGGCGCCGTCTGTCACCCAACGACAAGAATTATCAGATCCTTGCTAGGTGGATTGCTCAAGGTGCGCCGCGACGGCAACCCAATGAGCCAAGTCTTGTAGGTATTGAGATTTCACCACCTGAAACACCTCTTTCAGAACCTTTGCAGCTGTTTGTTACGGCGAACTATTCGGACGGTTCGCATCGCGATGTTACCGACATATGCGATTTTTTATCGAATGAGCCATCCGTCGCGTCGGTTTCCAAACTAGGCCTGATCACGCCGGGAAAACTAGCCGGCGAAGCAAGCGTGATGATTCGTTACATGGGAAATATTAAGACCTGGAACGTGCTGATACCGCAAAGTCACAGCATACCAGCCGAGCGCTATATTTCTTTGCCTCGTTGGAATTTCATCGACGACTTGGTTTGGAAGAAACTGGAACAGGCTGGTGTACTTCCGTCTGCACCAGCGGAGGATTCTGAATTTTTGCGCAGAGCCTACCTAGACGTGATTGGCCGATTACCTAATTCCGACGAAGTCCGTGCATTTCTATCCGATGCAACCCCTGATAAGCGTCGCCAGTTGATTGATGTCCTTCTACAACGTCCCGAATATGCCGATCATTGGGCCAACAAATGGGCAGACTTGCTTAGACCCAATGCCCATCGTGTCGGCATTAAAGCCGCCCTGAATTTTGATTGCTGGCTCCGCGATGCATTCCGACAGAACAAGCCATATGATCATTTTGTCCGCGAATTGGTTACCGCAGAAGGAAGCACATGGAGAAATGGCGCAACAGCATTTTTTCGTGACCGTCGCTCGCCTGAGGAAGTAACCGCAATGGTCAGCCAGTTGTTTTTGGGAGTGCGCTTGGATTGTGCAAAATGCCACCACCACCCGTTCGAAATTTGGTCGCAGGATGATTTTTATGGACTGGCCGCTTACTTTGCCCGAATTGGTTACAAAGGAGAAGGGATATCACCCGTAGTTTCTGGTGGAGAAGAGATCGTCTTTTCGAAACCGGAGGGAGAAGTCAAACATCCTTTAACCGCAAAACCTGTAGTACCGAAGCCATTACAGGGAATTGCGGAGGTTAAACCGTACGACAATCCACGTACTATTCTGGCTAACTGGATAGTCTCAAAAGACAATCCGTTTTTTGCAAAAGTGGCCGTCAATCGCCTGTGGGCGGAGATAATGGGTCGTGGTTTGGTCGAACCCGTTGATGATTTGCGCGATACGAATCCACCGACCAACGCACCGCTACTTGACGCAATGGCTGCAGAGTTTTGCCGGCTGGGTTTTGATCAGAAAGCAATGATCCGCACCATCATGACCTCATATGTATATGGGCTGTCAAGTCTGCCGAACGAAAGTAATGCGGGAGACACTCGTAACTATTCACGACACTACCGTGCTCGTTTACGAGCCGAGACCTTATTAGACGCAATTAGTGACGTTACTGGTGTACCAGAAAACTTTCCTGGTCTGCCCCCGGATTCTCGCGCGGTTGAAGCCTGGACGTATCGCACGCCCTCTTTGTTTTTAGACATATTTAGTCGCCCTGACCCAAATCTTGATCCACCTTGCGAGAGAATTTCTGATTCAACGATCGTGCAAACTTTGCACATGATGAATTCGCAGAATCTTCAACGAAAACTGCATTCCGATGATGGTCTGGTAAAGAAACTTGCTGAGGAAGATTTATCTGCGGCTGAAGTGATCAAGAAGTTGTATCTGGCAACGTATGCACGCGTTCCCACCACGGATGAACTCAATGTGGCGGTTGGATTATTTAGTGATGAACATAGTTCGCGGCGCCAAATAATCGAAGATTTATTGTGGATGTTGCTGAATAGCCCGGAATTCATCTTCAAAAATTGAGGATCTTTGAGCGATGGCAATAAGTAGCTTGAATCAGCGGATCAATCGTCGCAATTACCTACAGCTTGGTATTGCTGCTTTGGCCGGTGGTTCACTAACGAATTTGTTGCGACTCCGTGCGGAAGCATCTGATAGTGCTTCTATTTCGCCAAGTCATAAGCGATGCATCTTGATTTGGCTGGATGGTGGTCCTTCGCACTTCGAAACGTTTGACCCAAAACCTGAAGCTGCCGCCGAAATACGGGGTGAGTTTCAAACGATTAACACTAAAACACCAAGCGTCTTTTTTTCAGAGTACCTACAGAAATTATCGGCGATTAGTGACAAGCTATGTATTGTACGATCGATTTGCCATACCCAGAACAACCATGCTGCCGGCAACCATTATATGATCACTGGGGCTCCAACTCGCATTCCAGTTGGCTGTGGCGCGTCTGTCAGTTTTCATCCAAGCTTGGGTTCCGTAATAGCACATGAGCGAACGGTAAAGTGTGGGTTGCCAGCATATTTTTCGATGCCAAATATGAACCGTTCTGGAGGACCAAATTTCTTGGGGCCGAAATATGCCCCTTTTTTAATCAGCGAAGATCCTAATACCGAAGACTTTCGGGTTCGCGACATGGCGCCACCCAACGATATTACAAATATACAACTCAATCGTCGTCGGGATTTCAGGAAATTGATCGATCGATTACCCCGCCTGACTGATGATAATTCGGGCGATCCAGTATCTGCTTTCGATCGCTACTATGAACAAAGTTATAACCTGATTGATTCCCCAGAAGCACAGCGTGCATTCGATATTTCCAAGGAATCCGATTCGGTACGAACTGCATACGGGCGCAATAGTTTAGGTCAAAGAATGTTGTTGGCTCGACGACTCGTTGAAGCAGGGGTACCTTTCGTCACAATCAATGATAGTGGATGGGACACCCATGCGGATATTTTTAAAAGAATGAAAGAGAAGCTGCCGCCACTTGACCAAGCGCTAGCCGCATTAATTGAAGATTTACATGATCGAGGGTTGCTTGAATCAACACTTGTAGTGGCGCTTGGCGAGTTTGGTCGCACACCAAAGCTTTCAATTACGCGCGGAGCGACAACGGTCGGCCGTGATCATTGGTCTAGCGCTATGTCAGTGTTATTTGCCGGTGGTGGTGTTCCTGGAGGTGCAGTTTTAGGCGCTACGGATAAGAACGGCTATGCTCCGGTTGACCGTTCGTATTCTCCTGAGAACTTCGCATCGACGATTTATTTGAAACTTGGAATCGATCCAGGCAAGATCCTTTATACGTCTCAAGGCCGCCCTATGCATTTAGTGAGTGATCCAACACCGATTCATGAGCTAATGGGCTAAGAGTATTTACCAAAATTAGCAAGAGACCGTATGCGAAGTATGCTGACAATGGCTGCGTGTTTTGCGATTCTTGCAGGAGAAGCACATCCGGCGCCTCCTCCCGAAGTAAAGCTGTTTCCATCTGGCGCTCAACGAGGCCAAACTGCTTCGCTTATTGCTACGGGAAAATTTAAATCGTGGCCAGTGAATGTGGCAATTGATGGAGTGGGCTTACAGCTAAATCCCGACAACGATTCTGGAAAATTTCACCTGGAAGTGGCTGCTGACGCTGTGCCAGGAATTCGATGGGTGCGTTTATATAATCCAGAAGGAACTACTGCCCCTATTCCTCTTGTGGTTGGCACTCTTAAAGAAATTTCTGAGAGCGAACCCAATGATTTACCTGCTCAAGTTCGGAAGCAGCTTTTGGAGCACCACGCCGTTACGATTAATGGACAACTTCAGCAGGATACGGACGTTGACATCTATGCCATCCCTTTGCAAAAGGGGCAAACATTGATTGCGGATTTGGATGCGTACCGTCCGCTAGGTGCTTCGATGGACGGTATTTTACAGCTTCTTTCGCCCGAAGGTTTTGTGTTGCTGCAAAACAATGACGAAGAAGGGTTCGATCCACGCATTGTTTATACTGCGCAAAATGATGGTACGGTACTTGTTCGGTTGTTTGCATTTCCTACTGAACCCAACGCAGACATCAAATTAAGTTCCAGCAGCGATTATCTCTATCGATTAACGTTAACTACTGGGCCCTTTCTTGATCATTGTTTTCCTCTTGCACTTGAGCAAGGGAAGGAAACAGTCCTTCAGCTTATGGGATGGAACCTGAATGACATGCTGTCCTCAAAGTCGGTCACAATTCCGATGGGACAGAATGGACAGCTAGTATTTGATTCAACCCAGGCTGGTAATTGGTTACTCAGCGGCGAAACAATCACGACGCTTTTAGAAAGGGAACCTAACGATATTGATCACCCTCAGTTGCTTTCATTTCCTTGTGTGTTAAGCGGCCGGATCTGCGAACCACACGACGACGATGCATATTCTATCGAACTCCACAAAAATCAGTCGGTGCTTGTGTGTGTTGAATCTAACCGCCTTGGTTTTCCCCTCGATCCTGTGCTGACGATTTCAAGAACTAGTGATAACAAAGAATTGTTTAAGCAGGATGACGATGAAGCATCTCGTGACATTCATGGTGTATTCACCGCACCAGAAGATGGTCTATATCGCTTAACGATTAATGACTTGTATAAAGAAGGAAGTCTTCGACATGCATATCGGCTGCGCATTACAACGGAAAAAGATTTTCAACTAAGCGTAGCCGCATCTGAATTTACCATCCCTGCGGGCAAAAACCTTGAGGTTCCCGTGCAAGTTACACGGCAACTTGATTTCAATGATGAGATTGATTTGGTTGTCGAAGGACTTCCCAAGGGGACCACTTATTCTAGCACTCGATCCAAGCCGGATGGTGAATCAAGTAAGCAGGTGACCGTTAGCATCAAAGCGGGTGAAGAACCATTTAGTGGTAATTTTTTTATTAAAGGCAGATCAGCCACTAATAGTTCCGTTGAACATCTTGCTCATGTTCGGCCTACCAAGACGAATCCATTTTCTGGTGTTCCATGGTTAACCATTACTACGACCAAATAAACGACATTGCTAGCGCAACATATTAGACTGAGCACAGCATCCAAAGTGTTGATTACAAGATAAAAGATTTTATTAATTAGATTTCGTAATAATTATTATTGTAAAATCTTTTCATTTACTATGATGAAAGGGAATCTCTAATGCGCAATCACCGTAAGTCGAATCACACAGTAAATTGCAGGTTGATAGTATCGGCAATACTTTTCTTATCCGTAAGAAATTTGTACGGTGAGGAACGGCCTCGCTACGAAGCTGATCGTCCAGTTTGTATCCACCCGGACAATCCGAAATATTTTCTTTTTCGAGGCCGCCCACTCGTATTCATAACAGCGACTGAGCACTACGGCTCGGTTATTAATCGTCCGTTTGATTGGAAGAAGTATTTGGCCAATGCCTCCGAAAAACGGCAAACACTGACGCGAACATTTTTGCTGTTTCGCGAATTACAAACACCACGCAATCCAAGCTCACCTTGCAAACCAGAGTCACCAGATTATATCGCGCCTTGGCTGAGAACCGGTCCAGGCCTCGCATTGGATGGTGAACCACGATACGACTTGGACCGCTGGAATCCCGAATTCTTTGAACGGCTTCACAGTTTTCTAAAGGGTGCGGCAGAACGAGGAATTGTTGTCGAATTGACTTTATTCAGTAATTCGTACATCGATAAAGTTTGGGCTTTAAACCCTATGCGCGCGGATAATAATCTACAAAAAGTTGGAAAGGTGGCACATCCGATATTCATGTCACTCCACAATGAGGAATTGCTGAAACGCCAATTAAATTATGTATCTAAAGTAGTTTCGGAAACCTGTATCTATGACAATGTCTATTATGAAGTTTGCAATGAACCGGGTGCAGGAGATGGTACAGAAGACGGTGTGACCCCCAAAGACGTTGATGCTTGGCAAGCTCGGATCGCCGAGGCGATTCGTGACGAACTCAAAAAACAAAACAAAACGCATCTTGTTTTAGGTTCGCAATCGTGGAGCTATAAGCCAAAATTTCGCCAGGATTTAGACGATAGTTTTTCTG
>CAZIGP010000062.1:0-1978 GCA_964538425.1 uncultured Pirellulales bacterium
CGCTCGTGTTGAGATTGTTGGCCTTGATCGCCGCTTCGATGTCTTGAAGGGTGACTGCCCCGACCATGCGGCAAATGATTCGCCGCGTAGGCTGCTGCCCCAGTCTACGCGGCATTTTTTATTGCCACATTCCCTCGCCCCACGCCCCTTGAGATTGCCATCCAGCATCCAGCATCGAGTATCCAGCATCTAGCCTATCCACAAGCTATTTCGACCGTAACGATTGTTCCTGGTAGCTAAGCGCACCGAGTCGAATCGGCTGCATCGTGCCATAGCAATCTCGTTGCCTCAGGTTCCTTGATCACCCGATAAAGAGGAGACGGGATGCTATGCGCGGCAAGAGTATCCCGGAATGCACATGTAGGAGGCGACTCCCGTCGCCGAAAAACTCGAGGTTGTCGATCTCCTGGCAATTCATTCGGCGTCAGGAGACGCCTCCTACAGACGGAAAATTTACCACATTGTTGGCGGAGCAAGTTCATGTTGCGAAAAGGAATGATGTTAGTCGCCTTGGGATCGGCCGTGGGCGTGCCGTATGTGACCAGCGAGTGGTCCAAAATCAAAGCCAACTTTGGCGGCGGTAATTCCACGACTTCGGCAAACCAATTTAGCAAAACACCTTCGGCCCATTCATTTGGAGCGTCACCAGCCACGGGAAATCCATCGACGCCCGCGCAGCCGCAGCATCCGTTGGCCGCCGACCCGCAGCAATTGGAAGAAACGCCGCTGGTGGACATGAAAGACGCGCTACGATTCAATATTTCGCCAGATTGGATAATTTCGCGCTGGCCGCGAGTTACCGCGGGAATTCCGCTCGAGAATCAACATGGCATGCGCGTGACGTTGATCACGGGGCTATTGTACGACGACCTGGCGGGAGCTCTGACTTACTATTTCACGCCTGCGCAGAAATGTTCCAAAATCACATTCTCTGGCACCACGGGCGATCCACGTCGTTTGACGGCATTAGCGAGAGAGCGATTCGGCTTTAACCGCTATCATTCCGAAGCGGGGATCGAACGATATGAGATTCGCTGGAACGGCGACGCGCATAGCGAACTTTTGATTCGACCTGCCCGCGTGGTGCGGTCGTCGGCGCCGAATGCCCGCTACGAAGTGCAACTGTTGATTGTAGATCCGGCTACCTAATTCAAGGAGCCGCGATGTAAGCAACGCCTGCGATAGTTAGGCTCAATCGCGTTGCTGCCGTTGCATTTTTCGCAATCGCTTACGTTCGGCGCGGGAGAGCTTTCGATTGCTGCTGTTGTATTCCCCATCTTCCTCGTCGTCGTATTCATAATTGCTGCTAGACGATTCGTTTTCTTCTTCCTCGTCGTCTTCATACGAAGAGCGATTTGGTGAAATGGAGGAACTTGCAGAATTACTCGCAGCCACTCGGCCGGATAATGGCCCACGATTATTCTGCCCGGAAGAACCCATGTGTGGCTGCAAATCGGTGCGTTTGTCGGCCGCTTTGTGGGAGGAATCGATCTTGGTCGATTTACCCGATTCCGAGTATTCGCTGTCGCTGGCGGATTTTTCCTTTTTGGATTTTTTCGCACGTGGCGGCTTTGCTTCGCGCTGCGGCAGCAAGCCTTCGGCATCGAGCAATACATACCGGGCATACAAACCAACCGAGAGCAACAGCATCACTTGGCCAAGCAGCCGGCCCACCGCGGCGACCAGCGTGCCATGCGAACCATAAGGAATCCAACCAAATTCAACCGCCAAAGCACCCGCCCACAGCGAAAACGCCGACACGATGCCGATCATTGCCGACCGGCACTCGCGAGTTTCAATCATCAAGCGAATGGCCAAGATCGACATGAACAGGCCCCACACGCCGACCCACCACACCGTGACATCGCCCGCCAGCGACCAGCCTGTGGCGGTAACCATGGCGTGCGAAAATGGCGTGTGCAAATTGGCGGTGGCGTCGATGCTCCACCGGCCCCATTGACGCTCCAGGACCAGGCCG
>CAZIGP010000062.1:1988-7763 GCA_964538425.1 uncultured Pirellulales bacterium
CCGCGGCGCTCCACAACCACAGCCGATAGCTGCCGCGATAGTCGTCGAGCCGATGACGCCGGATCGAATAAATGGTGATGCTGCCCACGGCGGCCAGTAGGAATAGTGTCGATGAAAACCAACCGATCAAAGTGCCGCCGTGCGACAGGTGAAACAACGTCGCCGCAGCCGATGGCGACTCAACCGATTCCACCAAGGTGGCAAAGCCAGCCAGCAATCCGGCGCAAATGGTTAACCCGACCAGCCACCATAAAAAATGAGCCATCGCGCTGCGGGGGACAAAATCACTCGTCCGGCGGTGATTTTCTCGTCGGGCAGCGGTGGTGTAGCGATCTTGTTTGCCACCAGCCTTGGGTGAGCTGGCAGTAGTGGTTGTTGCCGGTGAAGCTTCCCCGTCCCACTCTTCGGCCAACGCGCGGCGGCGGCGATCATCGCGGTGCGAATTAAACATCGTCGTCCCTGTCGGTGTGTTGGGTGGCTGGAGCGTCATGCTCCAACTTTCGGCAGCGGAAAGCCGCTGCTGTGAAACGCCTAAATCGTTTTAGGGCGTTTAGACAAACTCTTCCGGCGTGCGCGCAGCGATAGCGTGCCGCCAACGCGATCGTAGTTACTAAAGTGAAGTCGGCATTTCGAGAGGGGTGGCTGTAATGAGGGTTTCAGAGTCGCGAAGCTAGCGGCAAAATCCACGAGAAATCTGTCCTTAAGCTGCGGATTTTTGCAGATTTTAGCGACGGCTGTCCGCAAACTCTCCGCCGTTACCAAGGCTTAGCTGTGCATTCGCGGTCTTAGCTATGCATTCGCGGCAAAGGATCGCCGGCCGCGATGATGGCGGCCTCTTCGGCCGATAGCTCTTCCAGCCGGTGGTGTACGACGTCTTCCGGCGAGAACAGCTTTGCCAAACGAATGTAGGTGCTGTGATGCCGGGCCTCGCTTTCAAACAAGCTGTCGTAGAACTTTGCCAACTCGGCATCTTTTACGTGTTGGCGCAGCAGATCGAACCGCTCGCAACTGCGAGCTTCGATGAGCCCCGCGACCAATAGCCGATCCACGGCTTTGCCAGGTTCTTGATTTCGCACTAAATCGGTTAGTTTGCGACCATATCCACCGGGCTGAAGCCGCCGAAAACGAATATTGCGGCGCTCGAGTAAATCGAGCACTTGGCGAAAATGATCGAGTTCCTCCTCGACGATGTACGACAGCTCGCGGCAAAGTTCCACACGTTCGACGTAAGCGAAAATCAAGTTTAATGCGACGCCGGCCGCTTTTCTTTCGCAATGAGCATGATCGATGAGTATCTCGTGCAGGTTTTTGTCCACCTGAGATAACCATCGCGCCGACGATTCGCTTTGTAAGTTAAGCATAAAAGGAGGTGTTGTGTGTCAACAGCATGAGATGCACTATGTTCTATGTCGCGGGAAATGTTTTCAAGCCGCTTTCAACTTCGAGTGTGATTAGAATACTTTGCTTCTTAGTTCAGGGAAAACTTTGGACACTTTATTGAGTAGATAATCGCCGTAAGTTCCCGAAAATTCGTGTACGCTAGCTTTATCCCAACGACTTTGTGAATCGTCGGGCGCTTGATCATCGTTCAAAGCTTCGATTGGCTTAATTTCAGCGTCCATGTTGGGATCGAAGAAAAATGGGAACGACAATCGATCTCGCTGCGAAGTGTTGATGACGCGATGCGGCGTCGAGCGATAGATGCCCCGCGTGAGGCGATCGAGCATGTCGCCGATGTTGCAAATAAATGAGCCCGGAATCGGCGGAGCATCGATCCAACGCGATTGTGATT
Organism: uncultured Pirellulales bacterium; assembly: GCA_964538425.1. GTDB lineage: Bacteria > Planctomycetota > Planctomycetia > Pirellulales > JADZDJ01 > JADZDJ01. The sequence continues at coordinate 3,781 of CAZIGP010000062.1, forward strand.
TTACTTGCAGGCCGCCCGTGTCGTCTTGCCGTAAAATAGTTAGAAGCCCGTAATCGGTGTGTTCGCCGACACCCCAATAAGTTTCATCAGCGGCTTTTGCTTGCTTCGCATACGGGTAATTGAAGATGCGGAAGAGAATCAGCGGGTCTCGAGTATGGTGGTTTTCAAAATACCGGTCTTCAAGCCGTAAGCCGAGTGCAATTCCTCGCATCAAGGCATGGCCCAACAGCGTGAGTGAACTAAGATAGCGAAGCACCGTTTCGCGAAAGCCGGGAATATCGGGAAATAAATTGCTGCCGTGAAGTGGCTTGCCCGCTAGTACGGAAGGATGATCCGACGATAACTCGGCTCCAAAATAAATCCCTTCTTTTTGGTCTGGCTTACCGGATGTCAGTTCATTGCCCACCGGAAAATATCCACGCCAGGCGCGGCCCGCTTTCGACATGGCAATTTGCATTTTGTGATGTTCGCTTTGTGCAAAGAATTGTCGACTGAGCCTTTCTAGCTGAATACATAACTGCTCATCCACGCCGTGCCCGACCACGTAAAAGAAGCCGCAATCGCGACAAGCCGCGCCGATTTGTTCGGCCGCTTCGCGGCTTTGGGACGTGCTATTCACCAAGGAAGCGACATCGATGACAGGCACCTGGGAAAATTCGGCAGGGTAGGACGTCATTTTTTGTAGGGAAAGTGATTTGGGATTCGGCAAACGTGGATCACCTAACAGACCATCGAGGAACCTAGCGTATGCAAAATTAACTTTAGACACTTATCATTCCATCGGTTGAAGGCCGTTTCTGTCCGATAAAAGTGGAAAAGCTGCAAATCTTCTTGGTAAAGCGAACTTGCCGAGAACGGGCGGTGTCTGCTACTTTGACGAATTCACGTCATTGTAGCGAAACAGTGCGTCCTTTGTGTCGACGCCCGCTACGCTGGCTGACCTTGGAGTTTATGCGAATTGAGATTTCAGCCGAAGCTTTGGCGTTCGGCGGTGCTCTACACTTAGGCTCCTGCTCTTCGAATTTTGCTCCCTTATGCTAAAGGTTAATCTTCCTGACGGAACTTCTAAATCTTATTCTCAGCACATGCGGCCGAAAGATGTGGCGGCCGACATTGGTCCGGGCCTGGCGAAGGCCGCAGTTGCCGCTGTGATTGACGGCAAAACCGTTGGACTTGATACCCCGCTGCCTACCGATGGCGAAGTGGCACTTCGCATTCTCACCAAAAAAGATTCGGCAGCGCTCGGAGTCATGCGTCATTCGTGCGCCCACATTATGGCGCGTGCTGTGATGCGGCTGTTCGACGGCGTGCAGTTGGCGTTTGGTCCAACTGTAGGCGGCGGGTTTTACTACGACATGATGCTGCCTCGATCGCTGACCGAAGATGACTTTCCAGCGATTGAAGCAGAAATGGCCAAGATCATCAAAGCGGACGAAAGTTTTGAACGTATCGAAGAGCCGCGCGAAAAATCGCTTAAGTTATGCGAAGAACTTGGACAAAAATTCAAGGTTGAGCATATTGAAACTGGTCTGAAAGACCACAAAAGCATGTCGTTTTATCGACAGGGAGAGTTTATCGATCTTTGTCGAGGCCCTCATGTGCCAAGTGCTGGTTATATAGGAGCATTTAAACTTACCAGCATTGCAGGAGCGTATTGGAAAGGGGATCAATCTCGCGAGCAACTGCAGCGTCTTTACGGCACCGCCTGGTTTTCCAAAGAAGATTTAGAAAACTACCTGGCGGCGCTGGAAGAAGCCAAGCGACGCGACCACCGCGTGCTGGGCAAACAACTAGAATTGTTCGCGACCAACCCGCTCGTTGGCGCCGGGCTTGTGTTGTGGCTGCCTAAAGGAGCACTTGTTCGCGGACTACTCGAAAACTTTGTGAAAGATGAATTGATCAAACGGGGTTACGAACCGGTTTATACTCCGAACATTGGCAAGATCGATCTCTACAAAATTTCCGGCCACTTTCCCTACTACGCCGATAGCCAGTTCAAGCCAATCATCATGTCGGAAGATGAGCAGTATTTGCTCAAGCCGATGAATTGCCCACATCATGTGATGATTTATAAAACCAAGCCGCGGAGTTATCGCGAGTTGCCATGCCGACTGGCGGAATTTGGCACCGTGTATCGATACGAACAATCGGGCGAGCTTGGCGGTATGACCCGGGTGCGCGGGTTTACTCAAGACGATGCTCATATCTTCTGTACTGAAGATCAAGTGGCCGATGAAATCCGCGGCTGCATCGACTTTACTCAAACGGTGCTGAACTCATTGGGGTTGGCTGATTACCGTGTGCGTTTAGGTTTTCGCGACCCAACCAGTGATAAATACGTCGGTAGTCCAGAAGCATGGGACAAAGCTGAAGCGGCTATTTTGGAAGTCGCTAAAAGCTTGAACCTTCCGCACTTGACGGTTGAACGTGGTGAGGCAGCATTCTACGGCCCGAAGATCGATTTTGTGGTTCGCGATTGCCTGGGCCGCGATTGGCAATTGGGCACGGTGCAGGTGGACTACAACTTGCCGAGCAAAGAACGCTTTGCTTTGGAATATATTGGGCCAGACAATCATTCCCATCAACCTGTGATGATTCACCGCGCGCCGTTGGGCTCGTTGGAGCGCTTCGTGGGCGTATTGATTGAGCACTTTGCGGGAGCGTTTCCACTGTGGCTAGCACCAGAACAAGTGCGCGTGCTGACCGTCAGTGAAAAAAGCGAAGAATATGGACGACGCGTGGAAGCCGAGTTGAAAAAGGTAGGCTTGCGCGTTAGTGGCGATTACCGTGCCGAAAAACTGGGCGCGAAAGTTCGTAATGCCCAGTTAGAGCTGATTCCTTACATGTTTGTGGTTGGCCCAAAAGATGCGGAAGCGGGCACCGTTTCCATTCGTGATCGAATCGAAGGCGATAAAGGCGCCATGCCTTTGGCGACCGCGATCGAGAAATTGCAAGAAGAAATTCGCACTAAACAAGTGCGGGGGCTAAAACCACCGCCACGACTGGATGAAGGCTCCGGCGGCGGCGACGAATACTAACCGACAATAATACATTGTCATTAAGATTATTCGAGTAGAACCATCTAGCCTGTTGACAAATCGGCTTGTTTGACGCAAGTTATTACAACATAACACTTGCCGGAGTGGCGGAATGGCAGACGCGCTGGACTCAAAATCCAGTCTACGCAAGTAGGTGTGGGTTCAAGTCCCTCCTCCGGTACTTCTTAATCTAAAAGGACTTACGATAAATTATCGCAAGCCCTCTCTTTTCACATAATTTCTCGAAAGACAACCGCAGCGGCTGTCGGATGCACGTAGGAATTGCATCGGCGCTATCGTCGTCCATCACCGCTGGTCCGACGTTCGATACGGACTGCGCAGGCTTTGTATGCAGGTTGAAACGAATACGGATCGAAAACAGCGTCCGTTAGCAGGTTGGTCGTCGCATAGTGCATCGGAAGGAATACGCGCCGTTGCGGAATGGTGTGCACGATGACGGCTTTGGCCTGCAGACTACCTCTCTGAGAGGCAACTGTAATCCAATCGCCTGGTTTGATTTTAAACTCGCTGGCGTCTCGTGGATTGAGTTCCACATAGATCTCAGCGGGGTAAAGCTTTCTGAGGACGGCCGATTGAGAGGTGCGCGTTTGCGTATGCCATTGGGCGACGGAGCCTCGGCCCGTGAGCAGTAAGAATGGATACTTTGAATCGGTCATCTCAGGCATCGGTCGAGGTTCGCTCCAGATAAACCTCGCTTTGCCATCTGGATGGAAAAATCGACCATCTTCAAAGAGTCGACGTTCTGAATCATTCGAATCGATGTCGATGGGATAAGGCCATTGAATGCCGCGGCACGCATCCAGCATCTGATAATCTTTAATGCCTGTGAAGTCGCAGGGTTGGCCGGCCGAAAGTCGTTTAAGAATTTGGAAGACCGCTTCAGGAGTCTCCCAACTCGAAAACATCTCACCGCAGCCCCAAGAT
>CAZIGP010000062.1:7773-11493 GCA_964538425.1 uncultured Pirellulales bacterium
GGCAATCAGTTTGAAAATCGAAAAGTCCGTCAAAGCTTGTCCTGGTGCGCGGGCAACTTTTTTGACGACGCCGATGCGACGTTCTGAATTGATGAACGTGCCATCTTTTTCACCCCAGGCTGCTGCAGGCAATACGAGGTCTGCCAGTTGGACGGTTTCAGTCGTCGAATACATATCCTGTACAACAAGAAATTCGAGTCGACTGAGGATGTCGCGGAGTTGCCCTTGATTAACCCAAGAATGGGCCGGGTTCGTGCCAATCACCCATAAGCCGCGGATCTTACCGCTCAAGATTCGATCGAGAATCTTGTGATAAGGCAGACTTTTTTCTCTGGGAATCGCCGTTTCATCAATCTGCAAGAGATCGGCAATTTTGCGGCGATGCTCCGGATTGGAAAAATCATGTCCACCTAGCAAATTCGTGGTGTTGCTAAATAGGCGCGAGCCCATTGCGTTGCACTGGCCCGTGATGGAGTTGGCTCCAGTTCCTGGTCGACCGATGTTGCCCGTGAGAAGGGCTAGGTTAATGATCGCTTGCGCGGTTCGCACGCCTTGGTGGCTTTGGTTAACACCCATGGTCCACCAGAACGAAACGCGATCGCCGCTGTGAATGGTTCGCGCAAGCTTTTCAATTGACTCGGCCGAAAGCCCTGTTTCCGAGCAAACCCTTTCCAAGCTGAAGGACTGCAGAAAAGCCGTCAGGTCATCAAAGCCCGTTGTATGTGCGTCGATGAACGCTCGGTCAATCCAACCTCGCTCGATCAGCAGTTTTGCCAATCCATAGAAGAGCACTAAGTCTGATTTTGGTAAAACACTCAAATGCTGTGTGGCCTGCATGGCAGTTTCGGTCGCCCGAGGGTCAATGACGACGATTTCCGGCGAGTTGGGATTGTTGACGATCCGTTGCCACATAATCGGATGCGCAATCGAGAGATTGCTCCCAACTAGCACAATCACGTCGGATTGCTCGAAATCAGCATAGGTATAGGGAGGCGCATCGAACCCAAACGCCTCTTGATAGGCCACCACGGCTGTTGCCATGCACTGCCTTGTGTTGCCATCGCCATGAGTCATGCCCATGCCAAACTTCGCTAGCGCGCCCAGCAGCGCCATTTCTTCAGTAACAATCTGGCCCGTGCTTAGAAAAGCGATTGACTCTTGCCCATGCTTTTGTTGAATCGCTTTCATACGCCCGGTGAATGTGAGCAGAGCTTGATTCCAATGAATGGGTGACAACTCCCCGTGCGAGTCACGCAATAGCGGAGTCGTGGCACGATCGGGTGAATTGAGTAATGTCAGCGCTTCCCAACCTTTAGGACAAGCCATCCCTTGATTGACCGGATAGCTTGGATTCGGCGTTAAGCCAACAGCCGTGCCGCGCTGACAATGAATGTCGAGTCCGCAACCGGTCGAACAGAAGCCGCAAACCATTGTGGTTGTAGCATCGGGACGCAACCTTTCAGGAACTAATCCTAACTCACTGCCTCCTGGAGTGAGATGGAGCTCGTGCGTCAGTGGGCCTGTTCGATTAATGAGCAGCGGCAGACCAAAATTTTGGGACAATGAAAGAGAAGCCATTAGCGAATTCCTCCCGGCATGCGCGGCGCTGCGACGGCCGCGAAGAACAAATACCGTTCTAACAACTCACCAGCTAACGAAGCGCCAAACAGCAAAAGCGTCGTGATGGCTAGTTCGAGTTGCCCATGACTGAGTGTCGTGGCAGAGAATTGACGCAACATTAAAGCTGGCGCCACAAGGCCACCCAGAGTCCCAAAGGCAAATCTCGCGACGGCTGGATTCGCAAGGTCGCGAACCATCAATAACGCCGATCGCTTCATTGAAGTCATAGCGCGCGAGAATAAGTGCCGCAGCAGCATCGCTTCCCAACCTAGCTTTGCGAGGGTGACGAACATCAGGCCGTAGCAAATGTTGGGTCCGGCTATCGTAATGAGAGCAAGGTGCGATTCCGTCGGCCAAAGCAGATCCAATCCCGCCAGGCTCAGCCAGACCGTGGCCAGCCCAAGAATCGCCGATGTCAGCGTGAATCGTATGACCGTCCGCGAAAAATTCCAAAGTTCGCGTCGCACCGAGGCGTAAATCATTACCGAGCAAAACACCGCCATCGCACCCATCGTGACCACGCTTCCCGCCAGAAAATTAATCAGTTCATGCGACAACGGCCACTCCATAGGCACAACAACCGCAGCCGAATACAAGCAGGCAAGCCCTGCGAATAGGCCGAACAGCACAATCTCGCGACTCAGCCAAGAGTGACGTAGCCCCAGCATAGCTCGAAAGGCGTGTTGCGGTCGACCTAAATGAAAGATGCTGGCAGCGAGCGCGAGCAATCCAAACACTAAGGCCATTACTGCTTGCACGGGACGAATTGCCACAATCGATTGGCTGCTGTCAAACCATTCCAATCCAATGCCACAAGCAAACGCTCCAACCGACAATTGAGTGAGTACCAACATCACCACCAGTGGCCAGTGAGGATGTTGCCGATTGACTTGAAAATAGTCGACGGGCAGCATATTTCGCGGCAGCGCACGACGGTTCTTGTAGGTCGTTGTCGGGTAGGTAATTTGCGGATCGGGCGCTGCTGGTAAAAAAAGTGAAGTTTCAGCGTCCTCGATCACTTGACTGACGTTGACCACGCGAATTGCAATCGCATGACTAGGGCAAGCTTGCACGCAGGCCGGTGCTTCTCCAACTGCCAAGCGGGCGGAGCACATATCGCATTTACGGACAATACCCTTGCCAGGGTGATATTTTGGTACATCGTAAGGACATGCCAACGTGCAATATTGGCAGCCAAAGCATTGGTCGTCCAAATGCTTGACGATGCCTGTGAGCGGATCTTTTTCGTATGCGTTCACAGGACACGCATTCAGACAGGCCGGCTCAATACAATGATGACAAGCGGTTGTGACGTGTTGAATGACTGGGAGTGAATTTGTCCCGCCGACTAATAAGCCGACATCGCGCCACGCTTCTTGTGTATCAAGACCATTGAGATTGTGGCAGGCCGTGACGCAAGCCTTGCAGCCAGAGCATAGATCTAAGTCGACTTCGAACGCGTATTGCTGGCCTGGTCCTGGCGGCGAAGCAGGCAAGAGTTGCTGGTAGTGCTTCGCTCGGAGCGATGTGTCTGCTAAGTCGTGCGCTTTCGCAAACTGTTCAACGGCGGTCAATTCTTGTTGTTCTTTGAGAAGTCGCTCAAGCAGTGGCAATGGGTTGCCTTCGATATTCCGGTGAGGCGCAATCGTTTCCAAAGTCGCAAGAGCGTTGACCATCAGACCTCCATGGGGCCAGCCGGCAAAAGAACCAAGTCGGCTATCTGCGCAGCATGGCCATTCGCGGCGTGTGATTCGCAGGAGGTCGCTAATCGACAACCGATTTCCGTCGCAAGTTCCCGGTCGAGCATGTCGGTTGGTGGTAGGTCGAGGTATACATCATCGCCATCGACTCGGACGGAGAATGTCCGAATGCGATACTCCTCTTTTTGGAGTGACTCGCCCGAGGTCAAGGAAAATGTCTTCTTGTGCAGTGGGCAAGCCACCTTTGGCACGCCGCTGGCGTCCCCCACGATGCCCCGCGATAGCACAAACGCCTTTTTATGTGGGCACATATTTTGGCAAGCGTACCATTCGCCTCGACTCGTGAAGTTGAACACCGCAATTTGCACGCGACCATACTTAATGGCTGCGCCGCCGTCTT
>CAZIGP010000063.1:0-10981 GCA_964538425.1 uncultured Pirellulales bacterium
AAACTTTGTTATTTTTTTATTTTTTTCGGAGTCAAACTAACTGCATTTTATTGAGCGACAATTGCCCACAACCTTCTCAACCCTTTTCACAGCTTACCAGGCAACACGCTTGTTATGGCGGCGATGAATACCGTTGTTCGAGCGAGGACGGCTGCGGCGACGCTCAAAAGCATGACGACGCATCCGCGAATCGCGGTTTACATCGCGTCGAGCATACGAAACCGATTGAACGTCATCATCTTGATCATCGTTCATCCAGCTGTTCACAGTACTCATGACTACACGTCCTTTTAGCGGGTTTACCGAGCCAGGCTCGGAGCGAAAAACTTACTGAATATTAAAATGCACAGGCTGCAGTTTTCTGACGTTGATTCAAACGAACGGAAGCTTCACGACCGGCAAGTAACATCGGATCTAAATCGCTTTCTGGAGCCACGCCAGGCAGGTACATCCACACTCCCAACTGGCGAGCCCACACTTCTTCTTGTGAGTCGCTGGTGCGGCCACACACGACTGTTAACACGTTTTTGTTTTCGGCAAGACGTTCAACCAGCCAGCGACGAGCTTCTAAAGAAGCCTCACCTGCTGATGCCGTATCGATCAACACCATGCCAACGTTACCCGATTCCAAGTGTTCCAAGGCTTGGGCCGCGTCTTCGCAGACAATTTGTTGCCATCCGCAGCGTTCGGCTGACTGGCCGAACATTTTTCGTCGCAAAGCATCAGGTGAAATTACTAAGCAAGTGCCGCCTGCAGCAGTCTTGCGAGAACGTCGTTTGGCTTGTCGAGGGCGGTTAGCTACCAAAGCACGTGACACCGTCACATCTGTTGATTGTTCGATTTCGAATGTCAGTGTTGCTAACATGGCTAACCTTCCTTTTCTCTCTTACTCTGTCACCGCAACGAAACCCTGTTTTGGTGACCGGAGAGGGTTGTCTTTGGGCTGGGTATAAAGCACGGTTTGTGCCAAGCAAGAAAAGAAAATTTTGGCTGACGACGAAAGACATTTCAGGGCAATGACTTAGAGAATTTTCTTGGCCTTTTTTTGGCTGTTTTTTAGGCTAGAGGAACTTCACTAATTCGGTGAGCAGAAACAGGACTGGTTGCAGTAAGTCATTTAGGTGTAAGAAGTTGCAGCCTGTTTCACCAGAGCAGGGAGGCATCACCGTTTTGGTGAGGTGCTATATGGCTACAGATCTATCTATTTGGCGTCGTCGCTTTTCACGGCAGCGATGGCGTTTAGAAATCGCTCGATGCTAGGACAGCGTTTGTCGGGATCGGCAGCGAGACACCACATAATCGCTTTGGCCAATTGCTGGTTAATTTGTGGGCGTTTTTCATGAATATCGATCGGAGCCACTTGATCGTGTTCTAGTGCGGCTCGCCCGTCTTGGCCGCGAGCCCACGGTAGATCGTAGGTCAGTACTTCATAAGCGGTCACGCCGAAGGCAAACACGTCGACCCGTTGATCGGTTTTGCGTCGTCGGACAATTTCTGGCGCCATATAGTTTGGCGTCCCCGTGCGGTTTCCCGGCTGCATGAATTCGGGCTTGGCTGGCAGGGTAAGGCCGAAATCAATTAATGTGATTCGGTCGCCGGTCGGCGAAACCATAAAATTGCGAGGGCAAACATCACGGTGAATAAAACCAGCTTTATGCACCGCTGCAATTGCTTCGGCCATGCTGCGGATAACGAACAACCGCTTGTCATCCAAGATGGGGCTGCGACTCATCAAGAGAGAGTTCAGGCCGGCGCCTTCCAAAAATTCCAGCACAATATAGTGCTGGTTTTTTGTGGTTACACCGTGAGCCAATGTTTTCACGATGTTAGGGTGGTTGAGCGCGATACCAATCTCTGCTTCGCTTGGTTTGCCGACGGCCTTAAATCTTGTCTCGACGATGTGAATCTTATCGGGATCGAGGATTTTCAGTCCTACTATTTGGCCGTTTTGCCGATCACGAGCCTTATAAAAACTAGACATTGTGCCCGAAATCGCTTCGCGCATTAGTTCGTATCGGACAGCAATATCCACCTTGTTGGAAAGCAGCCCAAGAAACTTATCGAATAACCCCATAGCGCAAGCTGGTTCAGAAAATGTCGATCGTTGGTGTAAGTGTTGAGTAGTGCACCGGGCGTTGAATTTACTCTAAATTCGCGGCGTCCGAGAACAAGGCTTGCCGCTTGCGCTTACTTTTATGGCAAAAACGACGCCAAGCTTTGAACGATGAGTTTAGCGTGGTTTGGGCCTGTTGCCCACGGTGCTGAGGGTTGCAAACGTACCTCTGCCGAGTGCTTTGGCTTGGTACATCGCCTTATCGGCCAGAACCATCAAGTCTTCGGAAGTGGTTGTTGTGCCACCGGGCAATGCAATTCCGATGCTTGTGCCTAATACCGCTTCTACCAGGTGATCTGGCCCTTCGACAAGAAATGGCAAATTAAAATGCTCCACAATTCGTTCTGCTACTTGGGTTGCGTGTTCTGGCTGATCGAGATCATCTAACAAAATGGTGAATTCGTCACCGCTTCTGCGTGCAACCATATCTTGAGGGCGGACGGCTTCTACCAACCGATGGGCCGCGGAGATTAATAATCGATCACCGATTAAATGCCCAAATTGATCATTTACAGCCTTAAATCGATCCAAGTCGACAAATAACACCGCGTAACGATAGTTGGATTCCATCCCGCGGCGAACGGCTCTTTCCAGCCGACGAGCAAACAAGCGGTGATTGGGGAGACGCGTTAAAGGGTCGTGAAAAGCATCGTCGAAAGCATCGCGCGGAGAAAACCCATCGGCCGACGCTTTTACTCCTACCTTACGGACGATTGCCAACAATTGCGTTTCGTTTTCTGTAGATAAGCCGCTAGCGACAAGACGTCGAAATTGCACATGGACGTCGCAAGGAATACCGGAGCCCGTGGAAAAATGTGCCAAATGCGATGTAGCTACGATTGCATGAGGGGAGGAAAAATCGAGCTCTGGAAAGCATTGTTCGAGCGGTAGTTCTGCGGACAAATGATTGGGTGTATCTGCAAGCATGCCCTTGGCTGCTGCATTAACGGGTCGACAAAGGCGCGTGCGCAGATCGATCAGAAATAAGCCATCGGTTAGTGTCTGAAGAATCGCGATCGCATCTTCAGCGTCGCACGGTTCCGACAAGGGTTGCAGACGAGCCTGGGCATTCATCGCAAAACTCGCTTCAAAACACTGACAGCACAATCGGTTATTAGACTAGTGCTCTATCATATTATAAAGCCTTAGCTTACTTACGTTGCGCTTGCACAGCAAGTTTACGCTGTTAACGTCCGATGCCCACGAAGAAGGCGAAAATTTGCTTCGTGTCGGTGTCGGCAAAGGCCACTGGGAAGTTGAAGTCGAAAGCCAATGGTGCCGGTCCCATGGCCGGTACGTTGATCCGCAAGCCAAAACCAGGGGCCACGCGGAATTGATCCCAGTGAATTCCCACGCTTTGCTCGACCGTACCAAAATCGCAGGAAATTACCCCACGTAAGGCATCATCGGCCGTAATTGGGAACATGTATTCGGTTGTTCCCAGCAGTTCAAAGGGACCGCCGACTTGTACATTATCAACCACCGGCGACGCTCCGCGGAATTGGAAACCGCGTAAGGTGCTGAAACCGCCGGCAAAGAAGTTGTCATAAATTGGCGTGTTCGATCCACTCACGCCAAATACGCCGCCAACAGAAAGCGTATGCCGGCCTGAACCATCCGCCCGTTGACGCAGCAAAAAGTATTGCCGGCCTTCGAGGATGACTCGCGGATACTCGAACGTGCCGACCACTTGCTCGAAGTCGGCGGATAGTAAATGTCCTTGGGTCGGCAGGAAGGGGCTGTCTCGCGTATCGTGCGACGTGCCGACGCCGAAGCCGTACAAATCGTTGTTGCCGACTACTTCGGCCAATTGTGGCACGGCGAGCGTGCTTGGGTTGAAAATTGTTACCCGCTCGCCGCGGAACGAAGTTCGAACCGAAAGGTCGGGAGTGACTAAATAACCCAATCCGACTTTTCCACCGAGGCGTTCTTCGTTCCAGTCGCGATAAATTCGGGTGAAGTAAAAGCCTGAGAGGCTTAATTGAATTGGTGTTCCCAGCAGATACGGTTCTTGGAAACTTACCGCGTAACGTTGCACCACCGTGCCGGGATTCGCTTCAATGCGGAATCGCTGACCGGCACCACGCCATGCCCGCCCCGTGCGAATATCTTCCCACGAGCTCGGCAATCTCATCATATCGAAGTTTTGTTCATCTAGCACAAAATTACCAACCAAGCCGGCATCGGAGTTGACGCCTACGCCTAACATCAATCGGCCGGTCTGTCGTTCTGCAGCTTCGATATTCAGATCGACAAACGGGTCTCCTGTTGGCTGTGCATAGATTGGAGGCTGCACTCCAACAGGAGCAATGTTGTTCGGATCAACCAGTGGAGTGCCATCGGGGCCTACGGGCGCACCAGCTCCAGGCATTCCCGGTGGCGATACCAAAGGTTGGCCGAATTCTGGTTGTTGTTGTACGACGTAGGGTTGAGGACTGGCATACGGATCATACCCACTTGGCGCTGCAACCGGCGCTGAAGGACCATACGCAGGCTGGTTGTAAGCTGGCGGGGGTGATGTGAAAACTGGCTGAGAGTTATAAGCAGGTGGCGTGTAGCTTGGCGGTGGAGCAGGATTGCTGGTATAGACTGGAGTATTGTTCGGATATGGAGGAGGCGCTTGTAGTGCGCCCGGTGAAGTCACTGTATTTGCCGGCAACGTTTGAGCGCCAGACGGTAGATAAGGAGAAGTAGTCGACGGACGGTTTGGTGTCGGACTGACCGCAGGTTGGTTTTGTGCACTTCGGTATACTGGCGAAGCGGGAGTGGAGGGATTTGCGTTGTAGTTGTTCCAGTAGTTATTTGGCACAGAACCCCAACTCGATCGGCTTGTATCAGGGCTTTGCATACGGACTTGTTCGCCGCCCCGGATTCGCCGTCCCGATGCATCGAGAATCTCGACATCCTGATCAACCGGTCCTGACATTTTTGTGATAACTACTTTTCCTTCTCCTCCAGAAGGAGATTCAATGATTCGAACATCAACTAACCCCTCATCATCTGGCGATTGCCCGCGATAGCCTGGCGGCCCACTATTGCTTCCACCGCTTGGCCGTTCGGCCAGGGCACTATCTTCTTCGTCGGGCTTATTGAAGACGATTTTTGGTGCTCCGCCTTTGGTCGGATCGGTTTCGAAAATCTGTGAGAATCGGATACGTCGCTCGTCTTCGCGCAACTTGCGAGTATCGACGATGTCACCTGGTCGCACCGACAAGCGATTCAGGATCACTGAATGCGCTGTGTGCGGATTTTCGCCAGCGATGTGAACATGAATTTTGCCGGCACGATAACGTTTACCTTCTTTAATGTCGTAAACCAAATCAACTTCTGGCTTATCGTCCGAGAGTCGCGGGTCCGCTTGCACATCGGCAAAGATATAGCCGTGGCCGCCGTAAACGTCGCGAATCGCTCCGAGATCTTTGTTCAACGAATCTTGGTTGAATGGCAGGCCGTTTTTTAAGGCTAGGTCTTTTACTAGCACTTCGTTCGTGAATTTTTCGGTGCCGATGAACGAAACATTACGGATCGAATACTGGGGCCCGTCGTTGATAATAAAGCGACCGAGCAGCCATTTTTTGTCGTCGTCGAATTCCAAATTGCGACCGACTTTGGCATTAAAGTAGCCAAGGCTACGGTAATAAGCCGTCAATCGATTTACGTCTTCGTCGACCTTTTTTCGATCAACTTTGCCTCCGATGGTCCACAAAATAACGCGGGAGGTTTCGATTTGCGTGCGAAGTCGGGCGTCGTCAACGATTGTGTTTCCTTCGAACGACGTCCAAACCACTTTTTCTGGCCGCCCTTCATGGACGCTGAAAACTACCTTGGAGTCTTTTAAATCGCTGCCTTCCAGCACTTTGATGGAAGCATGTGGATAACCTTGTTCATGGTAATAAGCTTCCAGCCGGCGTCTGGCTTCTTCGACTTGATACGGGTCGAGCGCGGCATCTTTTTGTAGTTCCGATTTCTTTAGCAACTTACGATTGGTCACATCTTGATTGCCAACGAAGATAATGTCTCGGATCGTGGGTCGTTCGACCACTTGAAAGATCACTTCGACGCCGTTTGACAAATCGCGATATTTCACTTCGGCGTTAAGAAATCGCCGGTTGCTGTTTAGAGTTCGAATATCTTCGAGAACCAAACGGTGATCGAAGGGCTGCCCAATTCGGGTGTTAAGTTTTGGCAGCTTGGCAACGTCGGTAGAGTGGTTTCCTTCGAATCGGATGCTTTGGACAATCACTTCGCCGACAGGGGGCGCGGGCGAATTTTGAGTCGAGGCCGGCGGATTGAACTGGCCATTACTCGGGGGTTGAGCAGGCTGCATCGCAGGCGATGACATTGGCAAGAGGCCTTTGTCTTGCGCTTCATAAACTTCGGGAGAAGCGTAACCTTGCGAATTCTGAGGCAAATAAGGGCCTTGTGGCGCAGCAACATTTTGTTGTGGAGTTGTCGCCGGATACTGCGCATAGAGCGATCGAGCCACCGTCAGTATGCCGGTTAGCATGATCATGCAACCGACAATCCTATGCAGACGGAGTGCCACCATCGGGCGCGCTTCCCTACAGCAGTTACTATGCACTGAAAATAATTTCGAGACGAGTAGAACGTGAAGTAGTCAAACTTGTGTCGGTCGGACTACATCGGCGTTCGGTTTGCGACAAGCATGTTCGACGTATGTCACGCCGAACAACGACCTTGCGGCTGGTAGATAAAGTTCGTGCGTGTTACGGAATCGCAACGGCGCACTTCTACCGCCTCAAGGGAGCGTGTAAATACCTGAAATTGCCACAACATGGCAAGGGGGAAATCATCACAAACAAAGTAGATTTCACTCGACTCGCCAAATTTACCGGTGTCTATTCACTGGCCATGGGAAGCGGTAGAACACAAGCTAGCAGTACAACGTAGTCCATCGGTGTTTCACTATCTTGACAGCTTACTTCTATGGCTCGGCGATTGATCGTTCTTACCGAAGGTTACAGCAATCCTATTAATGCAAAAACGGCGGTAAGCGTGATGCGCTACCGGCCTGGCGAAGTTGTCGCTGTGCTGGATTCTGGCTTAGCTGGAAAAACGGCCCAACAAATATTAGGAGTTGGCGGTGATATCCCCGTTGTGGCTTCTGTCGAGCAAGCACCAGCAGCAGACACATTGCTGGTTGGTATTGCGCCACAAGGCGGCAAGCTGCCGGCGGTCATGCGACGATCGGTGCTAGCAGCCATTGAGCGCGGCATGACGATCGAATCGGGGCTTCACGAGTTTTTGGCCGACGATCCCGAATTTTCTGCCGCTGCAGCCAAGACCGGTTCTAAACTGATTGACGTGCGGCGTAATCGTGAGCGTGATGTTGCCGTGCGAAAAAATATCGATGAGCGCTGCTTGCGTATTCACACCGTCGGCAACGATTGTTGCGTCGGCAAGATGGTGGTGTCGATCGAAGTGGCCGAAGCGTTGAAAGCCAAGGGACGTGATGCGGTGTTTGTGGCCACAGGACAAACAGGCATTATGATTGCCGGTTCAGGGTGTCCGGTTGATTGCGTCATTTCAGATTTTATCAACGGAGCCGTCGAAAAATTGGTACTGGCCAATCAGCAGCACGAGATCATGGTGATCGAAGGACAGGGCTCGCTCGCGCATCCTGCTTACTCGGCGGTGACACTGGGCCTATTGCACGGTTGTATTCCTGACGGACTCATCGTGTGCTACGAAGTCGGTCGCAAATATGTTAACGGTTTGGAACATGTGCCTTTGAAATCGCTCGAAGAGATGATTCAAGTCAATGAAACCATGGCAAACGTAATGCATCCCTGCAAAGTGATTGGCATTGCCATGAATAGCCGACTTTGCACACCCGAGCAGGCTGAAATAGAGCGTGAACAAGTACGCAGCCGATTAGGCTTACCGGTGTGCGATGTCTATCGTCACGGAGCGCAAGAACTGGCTGATGCGGTGCTGCGGCGGCAGCTTGAAATTGGCAAAGGCTCTC
The DNA here is from genome assembly GCA_964538425.1 of uncultured Pirellulales bacterium. Taxonomy (GTDB): domain Bacteria; phylum Planctomycetota; class Planctomycetia; order Pirellulales; family JADZDJ01; genus JADZDJ01. The sequence goes on from CAZIGP010000063.1 coordinate 8,103, forward strand.
GCCGTTGAACGATGCTGGCCGGGAATGGATGCATTACCAGATTTCGATGCGATCTTCTGATGGACGAAACCATTTGTCGCCGGTTTGGATGTCGAACGCTTCATAAAATGGCGTGAAGTTCGACAGCGGCACCAACGTCCGGAATTTGCCAGGCGAGTGTGGATTGGTACGAATCATCAACCGCAATTCTGCATCGCGACTCGATTCTCTCCAGAGTTGGGCAAAGCCGATAAAGAACCGTTGCGGACCGGTAAAGCCATCGATCACGGGAGCAGGTTTTCCAGCGTGCGATTTTTGATAAGCGGCATAAGCAATCGAAATGCCTCCCAAATCGGCGATATTTTCGCCAAGTGTTAGTCGGCCGTTTACATGCATGTCGTCGATGGCTCGGCAATTGTCGTACTGTTTGACGAGCTTTTCGGCGCGGGCCATAAAACGTGCGCGATCCGACTCAGTCCACCAATTCCGCAAATTACCATCCCCGTCGGATCGGCTACCTTGGTCATCGAAGCCATGAGTAATTTCATGACCGATCACTGCACCGATGGCTCCATAGTTCACGGCATCGTCGGCCGCGAGATCAAAAAACGGAGGCTGTAAAATACCTGCGGGGAAAGTAATTTCATTCTGCGTCGAATTGTAATAGGCGTTTACGGTTTGCGGGGTGGTGCGCCATTCTTTGCGGTCGACAATTTCGCCAAGCTTGGAAAAGCGATAACGTGAATCAAATATTTCGGCGCGTAAAACATTTTGCACATAAGAATCGTTCTTGATTTCCAGCGCGGAGTAATCGCGCCATTTTTCCGGGTAACCAATTTTTGCCTCAATTTTCAAGAGTTTATCGATCGCCTGTTTTTTTGTTTCAGCTCCCATCCAATCGCGAGTTTCAAGACGTTCGCGGAATGCTTCCGTCAAGTTTTTTACCAGCTCATCCATCCGTTGCTTGGCTTTCGGCTTAAAATATCGTTCGACATATAATTGGCCGAGCGCTTCACCGATTTGATTATCGATGGTGGCAATCACTCGTTTCCAGCGAGGCTGCATTTCCTTTACTCCCCGCAAAACGCCACTGTAAAAGCGAAAATGCTCCTGCTCAAACGGTTGGCTCAAGTACGGAGCAGTAGATCGGATTAAATTCCATCGCAAATAGATCTGCCAATCTTGGATTGGAATGGAATCAAGCAGTTCGTTTACGCGAGTAAAGAACTCCGGTTGGCCAACGATTACATCTGTGGCATTCTCGAGTTCGAGGGCCTTCAGATATTGATTCCAATCGATTTTTGGCATAAGTGCCGACAACTCGGCACGTGTCTTCTTGTTGTACTGAGCTTCACGATCTCGAAGCTGGGTCGGTGTGCGTGACATTTCTGCAAGTCGCGTTTCCACTTGCAGTACAATCTCGGCGCCGGTTGCGGCAGTTTCAGCGGAATCGCCCAGAAGTTTCAGCATGTTAGCAACATGCTGTTTGTATTGTTCTCGAATGCGTTTCGTATCGGCTTCATTGCTCAGATAATAGTCGCGATCTGGCAATCCTAAGCCTCCCTGCCAGAATTCAAGTGCGTAATGCGTGCTGTCTTTTTCATCGGGACCGACGGATAGGCTGAATAACGGGGAGATCCCGCGAATTCTTAGCTGAGCGAGCGTATCGACTAATTTTTCGAGGCTATCGATGTTTTTAATTTGACGAAGCTCGTCGGTTAGAGGAGCAATTCCTTGCTCTTCGAGCTGCCCTTCATTCATTGCTGTACCGTAGAAATCTCGCAACTTGCGTTCATTGTCGTTGAGTTGAACATTCTTATTTGCAAGACCTTCCAAAATATCCTTTAAAGCAAAGGCAGTATCATCCCGTAGTTTATTAAAGGCGCCCCAACGACCGAATTCTGGCGGAATTGGGTTATGCAAGATCCAGTTTCCGTTTACATATTGAAAGAAATCTTCGCCTGGTTTGATCGACGTATCGAATGTCGAACGATCGATGCCGCTTTTAAGCGGCTCGTTAGCGCTCGCGGCAAAAACCATCAAACATAAAAGGCTTGGCATCAATACGTATTTGAATGGCAGTTTCATGGAACTATTCCGCGAAAAGGTGAAATGCAGGCTTTGATCCTTGTTTTGATAAATTAACATTGCCTGATACGCATCCCAAGGCACGAGACTGCGCAAAAACGGAACCGGCCGCCTGAGTACGTCGATGACGGGATTTTATTCCCAATCAATCGCAGCACTCAAACGGCCGGTTCATGTAATTGGTTATCGAGCAGTGTGCGCTCGGTGCAACCGATTAGGCCATTGCCTTCAATTGCTTCAAAGCACGGACCTTGATTTTTGTGCTAGCTGGTTTTGCAGGCACATCCATTAATTCGCCAGGCTTGAAAGGGTTAGGCACACCTTTACGAGCTGGTCGGGCTGGCACTTTCTTCTTTTCGATTTTCACAAGACCTGGAATAGCAAACATCCCTGGTCCTTTGTTCCCAAGAGCTTTCTTGATTTCGCCACCCAGACATTCCAAGATGGCTCCGACGTCTTTCTTGGCGACGCCGGTGGCTTCAGAAATGTTGGCGAGAATCTCACTCTTCGACGGTGCTTTCTTACTGTTTGACATAGTCGCGGCTTTCCCCATAGTGTGAAGTCCTCCTTGCAAAATTGGTAATAGAACGGTGTCGTATGGCTCCGACAGGCGTAAGGTGCTGATTTAATCGGGTTTCCGTTAAATTTCAATCCATACACCCGACAAATCACGCAAATTCCCCCGAAAACAACCGATCCATCGTGCGTCTGCGGGGGATGCGCTTGTCTGGGTAAACATGACACATAGTTTGCGTTTTGCCATGCATTTTTCTCGGGAATTTTACACAATTTGGGCGTTTCATGCCCAAATT
>CAZIGP010000063.1:10991-11456 GCA_964538425.1 uncultured Pirellulales bacterium
CTAAGCAATTCAATGAATGGATTATGGCTAAAAAGGCTGGTTTTACCGGTTAGAGGGCCGCTAAATCGCTGAAACGTTTCGCCGGTGTCACGAATAGTTGCCGGTATGGGAGGCGTCGTTTAAGATAAAGAGTAGTAAAAACTTAGGGCAAAAAGTTGGCCTAGAATATCACAAAGCCAAGCCGCAATTTCACCCTTATTGTCGGATTAAGGGCTCAAATTCGCCCATTTTATTCGTATTTCCAAAAGCCAGAAATGTCAGGGTCGTTTGATTGGCCGGCCAACCCTCAATTTTGTCGCTAAAAACGTTAAATCCATCATTCGACCCCTTCATTCGTCCTTCATGATAGGCTTTTGAACTTCTACACACCTGGGCATGATTTAAGACCGAGGAGCAATTCTCATGACGGAACGAAATGCTCACAAGCAAGGATGGTGGCTCAGTTTATTCGCTGTTTTGTTGATC
>CAZIGP010000064.1:0-11426 GCA_964538425.1 uncultured Pirellulales bacterium
CGTGAATCTGACTTAAAAAATAAGCTGGGTGGATCCCACTGCGGCGACCAAGCGGTCGGCCACCACGCTGTCATGCCACCTAATGCAATCGAAATTAATGCGATTGATAATATTGCTCCCGTCAGCATGATAAACGTCTGCAAGACATCCGTGAACACGACGGCCTGCAAGCCTCCGACCGACGTATAGCAAATGGTTACAATTGCCACGATCGCACATGCCCAAGGGATCATCGATTTGTCCAAGCCCAACAACGGAATTACAACTTCGGCCGATGTTGCGTATACGATCAGCGCCATCCACAATACCCGCAACGATAAGAACAACACTGCCCCTAGCATTCGGACACTAATTCCAAATCTCAGTTCCAAAATCTCGTACGCACTCGTGACGCGAAGATTCATTATGAATGGAATGATATATCGCCCCACAATCCAATAGACGAATGGATAACTGAGGATTCCGCCTAAGATCATTGGTCCATGTCGAATCATCTCACCTGGAACGGATAAATACGTTAGCGTACTCATCAAGGTAGCAAACAGCGAAATTCCGACGGCCCACGGTTTCATGGCTCGGCCGCCCAAAAGATACTCTTCAACATTCTTGGCGCGTGAATAAAACCAGCCCACGAGCAGCATGCCAATACCGTAGGCCGCCAATACTGCCCAATCGAGCCACTTGAACGGCACGGGTTGGCGACGATCGATTCGCAATACTGCCGTGGCAACACCGACACGCACTTCACTTAATGGGTCATCCAATAATTCAGTTAATAATGGCAGATCGGTTGCATCGCCACGAATTGCAAGTGCAGCAACCGCTTCCATTTTTTGCCGCTTGTCATTATCTCTCGCATATGGCAGCAACAATTCTTTGAATCCCTTCGCACGTAAGGGATCGGCTGTTGTTAAAAACGCAGCGCTGAGTACATCTACTCTGCTTGTCGATGCAGATTCGGAATCGCCAAGCTGAGCGATCTGTTCAACCATCTCGGGCGTTAGTGAGGCTTGCAAATGACGCAAGGCGTAGGCGGCAGCACTACGAATTGTCGGATTTCCAGAGTGAAGTAAGTCGATTAGCTTAAGCAGGTGGATATCCGACCCCGATCCCGCCAATAGCCACCATGCGTAAGGCAAGTTCTCCTCCGAAAATCCTTTTGCCACTTGTTCATATTCATGCCGTTGGTGTGGATCGATCTTAAATTGCAATTCAGCTAATGCTTCGGCTGCCTTAACTTGATTGAGATGATCACTTGGGGTAAAGAACGCTGCCTTTAAACGATCAATGTAATCTGCCCGTGCGGTTGCCGAGGCGGACGCGTGAGCGAACATCCTTAAGGTCGCAATCTTGTATTGCGGATCCACAAGCAGGTGATCGAAGTCGCCCAAACAATCTGAAATGTATTCGCCATAACCAAGCGCGATTAATGCTTCTGCAGCTTGAATCTTTACCAAACCAGATTCGTTTCTCAGGATAGTTTGTAATTGCTCAACCGCTCGACTTCGAAGCTCACCGGATACTTGCGCAGGAGGCAAGTTTTTTGCAGATTCTGCAACGGCATGCGACGCCAATGCGAAAATCGCAATTCCGATAGCGCCGTAACATCGAATAATCAATGGCAAGATTGACATTTTGAGTAATAAGTTGATGTGAATAACTACTGCTCCGAAATTCGTCGTGGAGGAAGCGGTCGGTAGGGGAATTGATTGATCAGGTCAAGATTTAATTCGATTCCGAGGCCCGATCGATCGTCTAACACCACATGGCCGTTGCGAATGATTGTACCATCTCTAGATGAATTGTCGAACCAAGGGAGCAGCCGGCAATGTTCAAGGATGAGGAAGTTGGGCATCGCAGCAGAGGCTTGAGCGCTAGCGGCTAATGCAACTGGTCCATACGGGCTGTGTGGCGCCATCGAGATGTTGTAAGTCTCAGCCCCATGAGCGATCTTCCGGAGTTCGCTGATCCCACCTGTGTGCGAGACATCTGCCTGAATGATATCGACGGCCCCTTGCTCTAACCATTCGCGAAATGCCCAACGGGTGCAGAGCCGCTCGCCCGCCGCAATCCGAGTACCAGGAAACGCGCGACGTAGCTCTACTAGCGGACGAGGTAGATCAGCGTTAACCGGTTCTTCAACGAACAGCATGCGAAGTGGCTGCAACGCAGTGATCAGGTACACCGCCGTTTGAAACGAAAACATGCCGGCGCAATCAATCATCAAGTCGACTTCGGGAAAAACTTCACGCAGACGCTGGCACTGAACGATTGCCGTTTCAGCTTGTCGGTAATCATCGAAAGGCTCAGTCAATGGGCCGATACCCACTTTGAAAGCATCGAACCCTTCTTCGACGGCGGCATGTGCTTCATCGACGACGTTGTCGAGACCTAAATCATCTCTTGCATACAGCCTGATACGGTCACGAACAGCGCCGCCAAGGAGTTTGTAAACCGGAACCCCATATGCCTTGCCCGTAAGATCCCACAGCGCCTGATCGATGCCACTAATCGCGCTGGTGGCGACAACACCCCCGCGCCACCAAAATCCACGATGCATCAACTGCCAAAGATGCTCGATGCGCGTCGGATCCTGGCCAATCAGCCGCGGCTGGAGGTGCTCCTCGATCATCGCCACGACCGCCATTTCGTGCCATTCCGTCGTGGCTTCACCAATTCCTGTAATGCCGGCATCCGTTTCGACGAATACAAACACCCAGTTACGGCGAACTGTCACCATGTCCGGTCCTGGAACTCCCATTACGCGACAATGAATATTGGTAATCTTCAAAATTACACGACTTCGCTCAAGGGCGGTAATGAAGCCTGCTTATCTGGTCGGTGGGTGCTTGCAAAAATTACTGTTGATTGATTCCGCGGCCATGCCGCGCCAATGATGCTGTGGCCTCCAACCGAGCATCGTTTTGAGTTTATCGCAGTTAATCAAGCCGACATGATCGCTTAGTTCACAACGCAACTGGATATGAGGATAAAATCGGTGGAGGAGTTCGCGTGTGGGTGTGGTCGTGCAAACGTCATCTGCCGCAACATTAAAAGCTTCAAATCCTTGACGATCCGATTCAACCCAAGCCAAGCAGGCCGTAGCGACATCACGGGCATCAATGTAGGCCCAAAGATTACTTGCAGCCGCTTCATCGTTGCTTGTGTATTTGCGAAATCGCCATTCGTACGACCCTTCGTAAACGATTCTTTGTGGCCGCAATGATGCAATCGCCATCCCGTGCCAACGCGAATAATTCTGAGCAAGCAATTCCAGATTCTGCTTGACCGCCCCATAAATGCTCTCGGGAGCTTGCCTTGAATCTTCGTCAATCGGTAAATAAGGCTGCAGGTTATAGGGGCCGTAAATCATTGGACTGCCGGCAAATACAACTCGCTTGATTCCGAGATTTGCCGCAGCCTGGAGGATATTAAATCCACCTAACGCCAAATTCCGATAGGCAGCTTCCCACGTTGTCCATTCGTCCGTTGGCAGACTTCCAAAGTGAATGACTGCCTTTGCTCCAGCGAGCACATCATGCACGCCAGCGCCATTTTCCAAATCCAGTTGACAATAGTCTTGTTCGAGCATGCCACAAGGTTTGAGGTCCACGCCGATCGTGCGATAACCCACTTCGCGAAATAATTGGACAATGGAAACGCCGGTACCACCTTTCGCTCCAGTAACGACAATCTTCTTCATGAGGTCGTCACCTCTTTAATAGAAGACGTGGTAATCGGCGAACGCCGGAGTTGTATTGCCGAACGAATTGGCAGAAAACGATCAAAAATAAATAGCCCCGCTGCTCCCATGAGCCCGAATGCCGTCGCGATATAGAACGGCAAGGCCGAACTAAATTCAGTGGCGCTCGCATTCAATGCTGGCAGCGGTAATAGTCCGAACAAGGTTGCGCCGATGCCTGCCATGGAGACTGAGCATCCAATCGCAATCGCGCGCAATTCCAAAGGCATATGCTCGGACAAGTAGCCAGAGTGAGACCATCGCATGATCTGCCGAACGAATTCAAATAAGGCTACGGCGACAAACAAGCCAGCAGAAGTTTGCGCCAGACCAATGGCAAGCCCGCTGAGAGAGAAAATGACCAAGGTCGCAACGCCGGTGAAGCCCGATGACCGGCGACCTGCCAGCAGCCCAACAGCGATTCCACCTGGAATCCACATCGCCATGCGCAGTAATTGAAGCAGAATCCAACCCCGATCTTGAGAACCGACGATTAAATGAACATCTTCCGCGCGATACTTGAGAAATTGATTTGTTGCCTGAAAAACTGGTCCACCCAAAAGGCAAAGCGAAATCGTCAGCGCCCAAAAGCGAGAATTACACACCAATTGTCGTAAGTCCTGTAGCGCTTGCGAGGCCGTATGAGCTTCATCTTCACCCGCCAATCTTCCAGCACGCTGACTAAAACACCAGACCACCGCCGCAGTCAGCATCGCCCAGATGGTTAGACCCACGAACAATGTCTGGAAATTCGCGAGGGGCGGGTCCGATGGAGGTGGCTGCAGATTAATCAAAAATTCGCCAAATTGGAGAAAGCTGTTTTTGTTGCCGATCAAATCGGCAACGAATTGGCGCCAGAGCAAAATGCGTCCGATAAGTGGTCCAAACAAACTGCCAATACCTAAGGCGATCATCATCAAGCCGTTGGCCAGCCCTTTTTTTTCCTGCGGCACAACTTGCGCCAGTGACACACCACCAACCCACATTAGCGCGTTCGTAAATCCATACCAAAACGCTAATGGCCGTACGACCCACGGTTCCGGCCAAATCCATAAAATCATCGGCACGATGGATTGGCCGATTAAAGCCGCTCCCCATACTCGCCGCTCGCCGAAACGTCGAGAAAGAAGCCCAGCCAAGGCCGGCGTAAAAATCCATGGGATCACTTGCCACAGGGCAAGCTGTGACCAAACATCTCGTGGAAGTCCCTCAATTGCATTGAAATAGAGTGGCAGGCAATATTCGAGCACCGCAAAAATCAGAAAGCTTGCGATCGCGGCGATGATGACAACGGAAAGTCGCGCCGTCCCGGGCTCAGGATGTGGGGAATGGAACTGGCTCATGAGGAAAGACTACGAGAAAAGTTCCGTTGTCCAGGACAATCCCAACGCGTACAAATCAACGCCTGCTGGTCGTCTTCCGTGACAAACAAGATCTGAAAATTACTGCCGCCAAAAACACAATTCGTACAACCGCGTCCGCCAGTAGGAATCGAATCTGTATATTCGCCAGAGGGAGATAAGACGGCTAGTATGCCGCCACCGTGGAGAGCCACAATCAAACGGCCAGTAATATCCAAGGCCATCCCATCAGGGTAGAAGTCATCGAACTGATGGAATACCTCGCCAGTACCCAGCCGCCGTCCTTGATCTATGAGCGGAAACCGCCAAACACGACGGTACGCGCTTTCGGCTACGTAAAGCGTCTGTGCATCATCACTAAGTGCAATCCCGTTGGGAAAAAAAAGCCCCTCGGTTAACACCGCGGCAGCGCCATTATTCAAATCAACCCGCAATACCTGCCCGGGCGTTTCCAAGTCGTTTCCTGGGTCAGTGAGATAGACAACGTTATTCGGACCGATGAGCAAATCATTCGGCCCTAGTAACGGCTGACTTTCAACATGGTCACAGATCGTCATGAGTTGTCCATCCCGCGTTAAGCGGTAGAGGGTGCGATTTTTAGCATCAGGCACTAACAAATCGCCACTCGGCAACAAGGCGACTGACTGCGGCTTGCCACCTGTGTGTGCTAATTCACTCGTTTTTCCAGTCCCATCGACTTTGAGGATGCGTCCGATCCAACGGCTGACGAGAAAAATTTCTCCCTGTTCATTTGCAGCCGGCCCTTCGGGCGAAACGATGCCTCGAGCAACGATTTTCCAAGACACATCCATTCGGCTAGCTTTCACAATCAAATAGGTGCTTGGTTCGTTGATTGCATACCAAAGCCCCTGGATTGCCTATTTCTTTAATGCATTAATCATCTCATGGTATTGACGCACGTGTCGCGTAGCGCTATCCGTAATCAATTGCAGTTCATCAATGATTTCAAAAAAACTTGCACCTTTGGCAATCCACGTTTGTGCAGCTTCGACCCCCGAAGCCGTTGTTCCAAATGGCACTCGGTAACGCTGGCAAATACTGAGAATTTCATTCATCGGGCCTGCCACGTCGGGATGATCGTAATCTCCGGGATGCCCCATCTCGATGGAGAAGTCGCCTGGGCCAAGATACACCATATCCACTCCTGGTGTGGAAATGATTTCTTCGGCATGCTCATAACCAACGCGAGTCTCAATATGAGCCACGAGAACCGTGTCAGCATTTTGCTGCTCCATCCAAGTGCGCCAATTAGGCGGCTGTCGATAATCGCTGCTGCCATAGCCAGGTGCAATCGCTCGCGTACCCAACGGCGGAAACTTGAGATAACTTTGAAGCGTGATAATATCCTGGCGAGATTCGGTCCGTGGCAATTGGATCCCCATAATGCCGGTTTCCAATAATTTTGCGACGGCTGCGCGCTCGAGATCGGGAGTTTTCGCAATCAGTGGCAAGCCGGTATCACGCGCAGAAAGTACCGAAGCGGATAGCATTGTGGGTTCAAACCAGGCGTGTTCGTATTCGATAAAGGCAAAATCGAATCCAGCTTGATGGTAGAGCTTGAACAGCGAGGGACGGAGATACTCCGAAGCAATTCCTCCCAATAGCACTTTTCCACTGCGTAGTAATTCCTTCAATCGCCCTGATGATCCGCCGCGATAATCTGCGGTCGATTCGGTTGATAGATTCGTCTTGGCCATAGATCCTCGATCCTCCGTAGTTATTTGATTCGTTTTAACTGTTGAACATGTATCGATTTTCAGAAATCAATGCGCTTACTTGAGCTCTGCAAGGCTACGCTCAAACTGGCGAATTGGCTTCACGCAAAATTCGTTCAGTACCGCAATGGTTCCTAACTCTCCATGATCTCGAATTGTTGGCAACAAACTTTCCAATCCCGAACGAATGGCCTTTTCAGCCAAATCAGCTTCCTTCGTCGCAGTGGCAAGATTGCCGATCTGTCGTGCGGCAGTGGCTTTACCGAAAGCGTCACAAGCGTCGAGATAATTCACTGCGAATTGCAAGCGTCCTACAAAATAATCTGTATAAAAACGCCCTTCAGGGCGAGATTTAGTGCTCGCTGCTTGCATGTCAGCCAATGCCTGGCGGTATAAAACATGGTCATGAGACAGTTCTGCATTTAAGCCACCCGAACCCGAATGTTTTTGCATCATGTCGGGTACCGGAAATGCGAAGCCTAAGCCATGCTGATCTAACCGTTGAGTGACTTTTTCGATCGCTGCAAAAGCTTGAAGCGCAGAACTGACGCTCTCGGCGCCGCAAACCGCTGATACTTGATCGGCGTATGCAGCCTGGGACGTCAATTCCGCCTCCCAGCTCGCACGTGCCAAAAAATGAGTCACCGGATCTTGTTCGCCAACATTCCAAAATCGAGTCGCATAACCGGACCAGCCGTGGGATCGAATTTCTGCAAGCAGCTTGTGTAGCGAGCCACCAGCAAGCTGTGGCAGTATCCCTACGTTATCGTCTCCTAGCGTCAACGTTAGTAATCGATCCAGTCCTGCAATCGGCGGTTGACGGAGAACTTGTACCTGCTGGAGTTGACGGCTTGCCGTGTAGTCGATAAAGCTAACTACCTCACTTTCTGGAGGGAACTGCTGTGCGATAATCGGAAACAATTCCTCCGGAACGTTTTCCAGGCTTAATCGAACATCGGGCCCCCCCCCGGGTCGCTTCAAGAGGCCGCGCTCACTGACAAGCCGATCGAGCAGATACAACGTGGCCAGACTTTCTTTCATCCATCGTTCCACCCTGGCGCCACCGCCTGGGAATGTGTCGCGCGACCTTGCTTTATCGCACAATGCTTCGAACGAACCAATTTCGGAGAGATCATAGCGTTGGCTTAAGCGTTCATAGCAGAGCTTCGCTTGCGACAGCCAACCGGCATGCTCAGGCAAACTAAGCCTCAAAATATCGATGTCGGGATAAGTCTCTAAGTGAGCGCGAACCACGGCAAACACTATGTCGTGCAAGACGGGATCGTCAACCGATAACGCTGCTCCCGGCCCACACGTCAGATTGCCAACTTGTTGGCATGGCTGAGAGCCCGGCACAGCTTTCGAGAATTCCTTCGGCCACTCCGTAGGAAAAAGCGATAAATCAGTTTCCAACCCTAGCTCTCGGGCTTGCTGAAAAATGCCGCGGGCTAAAGCGACCGCACGAGTTTGGAATTCTTGAGGTGATTTAACGTTGACAAACTCAGGATTTGTGAACTCAACCATTTCACCAAATTTGTTCTGTCCGATTGTCCCTTGATCGATTGGAAATTTCTGACCAAAAAACAAAATGCCTGCTTCCTTCGATACTCCTCGAAATGTGTAATCGACGAACGGCTGGGCTGGCCAAATGAAAAGTTGGACGCGGTTGAACTTCATCTTGGCAATTTGCTTGAGGAATCTTTGATTTTCCTCGAGACTCCAAGACAAAGGCCCGATGGCAAGCTCGTTAAGCAGTCGCCAGCAGCGAACCCTGAGATTGGGTTCCATCACCACATCTAATTTCGGAAGCGGTTTCCAAGCCACGGGTTCGGGTGTCGGATAAACATCACGATCGCATAGATATCGAACTCCCAGGCGTTCGCCGAGTTCATAGACTGCCCAGAGCGTGGCAACTGGGCTGCCACCCCGCACAACCAAGGTGCGCGGCTCATCTCCAATACTGCGTAACATCAGCCCTTGCTCAGAAAGATCTGTGGCGTGTTCACCTAATGCTTGTGCCAGATGAGGATTAGTTGAAGCTTGCCCTAACAGGATAATATTGTCAGATCCTTTTCCTGCGACGCTGTCAACCACCTCAACGCGGTAAAGTCGCTGAAGGATCACTTTAAGTTCATCAGCGGCATAATTCTCCAAGGGAGAAAAGTGTGAACCGACAACAATCGCTAAACGCGGTATCGCATCTCCCAAAACTACGCTGGTGCATAATGGAAAGCACGCCAAAGTCAGGGCAGTCAGCCATCGCAAAAAGGCCAAAATCGACATTTGCAAGTCGTGTGGAATTAGTATTTTGTGAAGATATACACCCTGCGAATGCTACACAGAGTTTCTCAGCACGGGCTGTGAAAAAAGGGCAACTAACGATATTGAATAATCAGATCCAACCACGTAATTTCGGAAGCAACGCGCCCGATCGAGCCTTTGCCAGGTAGTATTACGATTCGATTAACACCTTTTTTCCAAGGCGACTTACCCGCATCGATCTCAAATTTGCCAGAACTTATGCGCTCGATAGCGGACGACGGCAATGTCATGTCATTAATGGAAACACCTATTTTCTCGTCGGCGTGTAGCTTTGCCATTTCCACGCGTAATTTTATCAAATCAAGTTTTCCTTTTTGAGCTGCTTCTGCCAAATCATCGCCGACCAACACTTCGATCGGAGTACCATCGATTAAACGCACAGGAAACCTTCGCGGGGCCCTGACGAAGCCAGCGTATGTAACCCAATCGTCGAGACCATTGTCTGGTTGAAATTGCTTCGTGGTATTTTTTAGCGTTGAAACATCACCTATTTGATTTAACAGTTCTAATTGCTCAATGGCATCGGCTGGCAAACCATACCAGTTGAAGAGGTAGACGCCATCAGCACCTAAGGACCAAAAGTTACTGGCGATTGCCCGTACCTTGGCTGGTTCGCAATGAGAATCAAAAGCGCATGCATGGGGTGGTGCGTTTTTATAAACCTTTTCCTCTTCGGAGTACCATCCGTCAATGTCAACGACGGGGTAAGCAGGAGTCTGATAAGTATGCGCAATATCGATCAATTCTTTGACCCGATCGGAAAACGGCATGTACCCTCCTCCAACCATCAACATATCCACGAGATGCTCGTCCAGCCATGTTTTCACATCTAATCCAGTTCGCAATGCCATTTCTGATGTGTCTGGAATTCGTACAGCCAGCAGATACCGTCTTCCTCTCTTCTCCCCGACATTATTTAGCGTTTGACGAATTTGGCGAACAAATTCATTCATCGCAGAAAGATTTTCTTGAACTTCACCTGGCTTGAAGAACATCGGCGCACGCATGAAATCCAACTCGAAACCGTCGAAATCATACGCCCTTGCCACTTTCTCAATGCGCGAGCAGCGCAGTTCTCTGACTTCCGGCTTCGCATAATTTAAGGAGGTCCAGAATGCCTGCATCAGGCTTAAGGGATATCCGCCACGAGGGAGAGCTTTTTCATTTTGGATTATATTTGGATACTGGTGCGGGGAAAAATCACCAATTAGCAAATCTGGGCGACTACGCTGAAGCGGGCTCAGTGTTCCATCCCAGGAACAATGAACGTCGTTCATTCTAAGCGAAGCGAAAATTTCTACATTCGCAGAATGCGCTGTATCAATGATTGTACGATATGGATCTCCCAATCCTGAGGCAAATTCGCGTCCACGATGTGGATGCCAACCGTCACCAACATAAATAATATAGGTGCCGACTTGGGTTGCAGTAGCTTGTTTAAATCGTTTAGCGAGAAACTCTTCTGGATTTTTCGCATGAAATACCGGCTCGCTATCGTCATTAAGAATGATGCGTCGCTGCTTACCGAGGAGCTTGTCCTCTGCACTTGCACTAAAAACAACAGCAAATGCAACAGTTGCCACTGCAAGAGTCAGCAATCTATTACCAACAATTAGTCTCATTCAGTTCCTCTGCATAGCAGTGAAGTAGTCGCGATCATGAGTTTCAATTTTTACTAGGCTTTACGCATTTTCTCTTTTGGTTGAAAAACAGGGGAAGTTGCAATGCTACAGCAATAATACCTATAGTCGCCAAATATATTGAATCAGGCTCTGGAATAGTAGGTAACGGATTATTGCTGTTCCAAAAGCCAAACAAATCGCCCGTCCCTCCCGGCAGATTTAAGTCAAGATAGTAAAGTGAGCCGGTAGTGTGTGTTAATGCCACAAGCTCAACCAGACCTGTATCGCGGCTTAGTCGAACGAGCGAATTAAACTCGGACCCCGTAAAGTTGAAAGTAATGCGATACCACTGCGACGATTGTGCAGCGGTGCCCGTCGTTGAACCATTGACGATCATAAAGTGCAAACTGTCAACGAACGTTATCCCGTCGTTGTCAGCCAGCAACGGTTTAAAGTACCCCACAAGAACGTCACTGTAAGTAAAATCATTTGCACCTCCCTGTGATACTGTAGGCTGAATGGAGGCAATATAATCAGTGAATCCTCCTGTGCTTGCAGTACCCGCACTCCAAGCCGAAATTCCATCGGGGAGTGAATTAAATGAGAATCCATTACGACCGCGAATCATACGAACATCAGTGGT
>CAZIGP010000065.1:0-5724 GCA_964538425.1 uncultured Pirellulales bacterium
GGGGCATCCTGAATCCACACGCCGTTCCAGCCGTTTTTCAATTCCACGTTGCCCGAGGTATCGACCCCGATGCGATTGGCGATCAACCGATTGAAGGCGGACTTTTCGCCGGTGATGGTGACACCCGAACTGGTATTACCGGAGATGACGTTATTGGCGATCAAATTATGTTCGGCCTTGAGCGTGTCGTGGCCTCCCACGGCGATGCCGTTTTGGTTTGCGCGCTTGGCGGTGCCGGCGGCATCGGTGCCAATGCGATTGTTGGAAACTTCGTTCTTCGCTCCGTAGATCACGACACCCGTGGTTCCGTTGCTGGAAATAGTGCTGTTTTTGAGCTGGTTTTCGTCCCCCGCCAGCGTTACGCCCGCTAATCCGTTACCGGCGGCCGCGCCAGAGGCATCGAGACCCACGGTCAGGCCATCGAGCACGTTTTTGTTGCCGGTGATACTAACGCCGTCGCCATTGGCGCGATTGATGCGATTGGTTTTGATTTGATTTTCGTTGCCACTTACGCGGAGGCCATCGGCACAATCGTCGAGGTTGTTTCCCTCGATCATGTTCTTATCGCCGGTGACGCTGATGCCATCGACGAAGGCCAAGTTGTTGGGGTTCGTTAGCGTGTTGCCAAGTACCTTGCTTTCGGTGCAAGTGGCCGCGAACAACCCCAGCGTGATGCCCAGCACCTGATTGTTTTGGATGGTAATGTCGGTGCCATCGGTCGCCGTGAGGTTTAGTTGCGCGCCCTGGCAATTGGTTATTTTTCCGTACGAGCCGGCGATGCCGAGTCCCCCAGCGGCCGCCGTCACGTTGTCGATGAGCGCCGTACTGCCGTCGATCGAAATGTTGGTGGTGCCGCTGGTGCGCGTGATGCCCGTAACTTGGCCGTCGCTGCCCACGATGCTGACCGAAAAGCTGCCGCTGCCGGTGATGTTGCTGACGCGGGCATGAGCACCGGTGATGCCGACGCTGGTGGTCATGGCTCCCGAGAGACCGGACACTTCGACGTTATCGCCGACGATGGCAATACCGCCCAACACCGCCGCGCCGCCGCCGATGATGTTGCAGGAGAAGTTAATCGGCGAGGCGTTTTCCGTTTCGACGATGGACGTGGCCAGCGTGATGGTATCGTTGTTACTGCTGACCAAGGCGGCGGCCATTTTGAAGCTGAGGTCGGTGCTGTTTACAAAGTCAGCCGTCTTGCGGATGTTGACAGTGTAGTTCGTCAACAAGCGGCGGGCTTCAAGCCGCTCGAAGTAAAACAACCGCGAGCGATCGAGGGACTTGAGGCCGTTCTTTCGCAGGCGGCGATGCCAGAACTTATGCATGGTGGTTAACTCAAGATGAGGACAATGGCCTGCCCGATAACTTTCCCCTTAGAGGGGGGAATTTTGTTATTATCTTTGCTGCTTTAGTCGCGTCAATCAAAAATTTGAGCAGAGATTAGTGACTTGTCAGTATTTCCCCCGCGTTGGGCCATTTGTGCGGCAATAATCGCTACCTTGCTTTGGACGACCTTGGTGGTGGCTTAGTTCCCGTCTGAGGCATATCGAGTCAGGCAGACGCTTCCGCCGGCTGGTTGGATATGCCAAAATCTGCGGGCAGTTTGGGTTTCCGCAATTGTTCAATCGCCGAAATAGAACCTATTTTTGTTGGATAGAGTTTTCGACTTTTATAGCCTACCTACGCTTTACTATTTTTCATGAAAATCGGCATTCCTAAGGAAACTTTTCCTGGCGAGCGACGGGTGGCACTCGTCCCTGCGTTGGTTTCGACTGTCGTGAAGGCTGGACACGAAGTAATCGTGCAGACTGGAGCTGGTGAAGCAGCAGGGTTTCCCGATGCTCAATATACCGAGAAAGGCGCCCACACGGGCCTGCGGCACGATGTATTTACGGCCGATGTAATTTTGCAAGTGCGGTCGCTCGGGGCCAATCTCGAAGCGGGACGAGATGATTTGGGACTATTGCGACCGTCGCAAGTTGTCATTGGCATGTGCGATCCGTTAAGTCAGCCAGGCTTGGCGAAAGAAATGGCAACCAAACAGGTCTCGCTATTTTCGCTAGAGCTGATGCCGCGAATCACGCGCGCTCAAAGCATGGATGTGCTATCGAGCATGGCCACCGTTGCGGGTTATCGCGCGGTGCTGCTGGCCGCGAATGCCTTGCCAAAACTGTTCCCCATGATGACGACGGCGGCAGGCACGATTTCCCCGGCGAAAGTTTTTGTGATGGGTGCCGGCGTGGCGGGATTGCAAGCCATCGCCAGTGCGCGGCGGCTGGGAGCTGTCGTGTCGGCAACCGACGTGCGCTCGGCGGTGAAAGATCAGATTCAAAGTTTAGGGGCAAAATTCGTCGAGTCACCTGTCGATTCCGCCAAAGCCGAAGGAACCGGTGGCTATGCAAAGGAACTTGACGCCGAGGCTCAAACTAAGCAAAGAGAAGCACTCTCAAAAGCGGTGGCCGAAAGCGACGTGGTCATAACAACCGCAGCGATTCCGGGTCGCAAAGCACCGATCTTGGTGACCGCCGAAATGGTCAAACTCATGCAGCCAGGTTCAGTGCTGGTTGATTTAGCAGCCGAACGGGGCGGCAACTGTGAGCTTACCAAGCCTGGTGAAATAGTCGTCGTCAACGGCGTAACGATTCTCGGCCCGACCAATTTGCCGAGCGAAGTACCGTATCATGCCAGTCAAATGTTTGCGAAAAACGTGCTGACATTTTTGCAGCACCTGGCAAAAGAAGGTTTGCCAGCCAAAGTAAACCTAGAGGATGAAATCACTCGCGAAACGCTGATCTGCCGCGACGGGCAGGTAATCCATCCACGAGTGAAGCAGCTATTAGAACGTTAAATGAGCCATTGAGCATATTAACGAAACTGGACGCGAATCTTTTTTGCAAGATACACAATGATGAACAATATCTTTGCGATTGCACTGTTCGCTGATGCCGCTCCTACGGTTACGGAAGCGGTTTCCGGCAGTCTGCCCACTCAGCAGCTTGATTACACGTCGTTGCTGTTTGTGTTCATGTTGGCTACGTTTATCGGCATCGGTGTCATTATGCGGGTGTCGCGGTTGTTGCACACGCCGCTAATGTCGCTCACCAATGCGATTTCTGCAATCGCTGTGGTTGGCGCGATTTTGGTTACAGGTAGCGAACATCACTCCGCTGGAATTCGCATTCTCGGCGGCATCGCCCTATTTGCTTCGATGACTAATATCGTCAGCGGTTTTCTCATTACCGATCGAATGCTCAAAATGTTTAAGTCACCCGGTGAAGGAGGAAAACGCTGATGTATGCACTGAAACAAGTTGCCTACTTGACGGCTACGGCGCTGTTTATCTTTTCGTTGCATTGGATGAACGACCCGAAGACGGCTCGCCGAGGTGTGTTGGCCGGCATCGCAGCGATGGTGCTGGCGGTTCTCGCCACTTGGCTGCTAACACCCGCGATCACCTACCATGGTTGGATTTTGCTGGCGATCATTGCCGGATTTGTCGTGGGCGTGCCCCTTTCACGTGTGCCACTTACCGCGGTGCCTCAACGGACGGCATTGTCTCACGCCTTTGGCGGATTAGCCGCGGGGCTCGTTGGCATGGCTGAGTTCTATATGTTGCGGAGCCACGGTTCCGAGCAACCCAAAACGCTGATCATGTTCGCATTGGTCGCTGAGGTCATTCTGGGCTTTCTGACTTTTACAGGCAGTTTGTTGGCGGCAGGAAAATTGCAAGGCATCAGTTGGATTCCGCAGCGGCCAGTAACCTACCGCTTTCAAAACTTGAGTAATTTGGGATTGCTGTTGCTGGCTGTGCTACTCGGATTTTTGATAGTTATCAATCCAGATGGTTCTTGGGTTGGTTTTGCTTTTCACATCATTGCATTATTGGCATTAGCCTTTGGTGTGCTGCTGATTATTCCGATTGGCGGCGCAGACATGCCGACAGTAATTTCGATTTTGAATTCTTATGCCGGGCTTTCTGCAGTGGCGATGGGCTTTGTGCTGGACAACAAACTGCTGATTACAGCCGGTGCTTTGGATGGTTCGAGCGGTTTGATTTTGTCAATCATTATGTGCCGCGCGATGAACCGTTCGTTTACAAATGTGTTATTTGGTGCCTTTGGTCAGGTGCAAACGACCGCGGTTGGAACGGAGGATCGGGCGTATAAAGAAGAAGCAGTGGAAGGGGCCGCACAATTATTAGAGCAGGCTTCATTAGTGGTGATTATTCCCGGCTACGGCATGGCAGTCGCTCAAGCTCAGCACCGAATTCGCGAGTTGTACGATCAGCTAACGAAGCGTGGCGTGACGGTAAAATTTGCCATTCATCCGGTGGCTGGCCGTATGCCGGGGCACATGAACGTGCTGTTGGCTGAGGCAGACATCCCCTACGGCGATTTGGTGGAAATGGATGAAATCAACCCTGATATGCCCCAGTGTGATGTGGCTTTAGTCGTGGGTGCTAATGATGTTGTCAATCCGGCGGCTCGCCATGATAAAAGCACGCCGATTTACGGGATGCCAATTATTGATGCCGATAAGGCCAAAACAGTGTTGTCGATTAAACGCAGTAAAAACCCGGGGTTTGCCGGCATCGACAACGAGTTATATTTCAAAGATAACTCGTTTATGCTCTTTGGCGATGCCAAAGCTGTGATCGGCGAATTAGTGAAACAACTATCGCGCGGCGCCGGCGGACATTAAGATGTAGTTCGAGACATTTGCGACTTCATCTCGGGGATCTTATGGCCGGCATTCCTCAAAAACCTGGGCCGTATGTTGCTGGTGCTGCTGAAGCACGACCGGATTTTCTCATTACGCTTGGCCTGATTCCGCCTTGCACCGTGGAAGATGTTAAGCAGGCCTATTTAGCTAAAGTGAAAACGGCACATCCCGACATTGGCGGCGATCCCGCCGAATTCCGCAAATTGCAAGAAGCTTACGAGAAAGCCACGGAATGGGCCAAGTTTCGCGCCAGCCGCATCGCTTGGCTGGGCAATTGGGTGGAAAAATACGCTGAACAAGAAAATCTCACCGCCCAGATTCAGCAGTGGGGCGGTCGAGTTCACGTTGAAGGCGTCGACTGGCTACGTCGCTCGTTCGGCGAAGATTTTTCACAAGTGGCCGCTAAAGTTCAAGGCATTGAACTGCACGGGGAGAATGTGAATGACAAAACAATGTCCTGGCTAGGAGAGCATCGTCAGATCCTGGCATCGCTTCGTTCCATTAACCTAGCGCACACCGCAGTGACCGATGCCGGTGTGCAGCATTTGGCTGCTTTTCCTTCATTACGTGAAGTTGATCTGTCGAACACGAAGATCACCAGCGATGCGCTGATTTTTGTCGAGCGATTATCTGAACTTGAATGGCTTGGCTTGCAGGGCACGCCGATCGGCATGATTGCGCGGATGAAGCTGAAATTTAAATTTCCGAAGCTGCAAGTGATGACGTAAATCTGGCAGCGCAAACTTATTCGCCAATAATTTTAACGAGCACTCGCTTCCGGCGTCGGCCGTCGAACTCGTAGTAAAAAATATGCTCCCAAGGACCAAGGTGAAGCTGACCATCGGTAATTGCTACGACGACTTCCCTTCCCATCACTTGTCGCTTGAGATGAGCATCGGCATTATCTTCCCCGGTTCGATTGTGATGGTAGGTCTTCGATGAGGTATCAAACGGGGCGAGTTTTTCCAACCACAGTTCATAATCATGATGCAATCCCGATTC
>CAZIGP010000065.1:5734-11422 GCA_964538425.1 uncultured Pirellulales bacterium
GTTGATCAACACGAGTCCTTCTTGAACTTTGCTTTCCGACACGAATCGTTCAACTTCTTGGTGGAGTGATACGATGGCTCGCCGTTGAGGCACTTCCAACCAAAGTTCTTTCGTAAAGGCTTTCATGTTTGGCAATTGCTTCTAAAAGTTGAAAGGCAATTTCTATAATTCATCTCGCCAATGACAGAACAGCAAAACGGCTGCAAGTGGTAGCAATTTAAGGCCTATAAATTAGCATAGACGAGGTGAAAATTCGGCCGCACTCGAAATAAAAATGGATTTTAAATTGCCAAGATTGTACCACGATAAACGAATCACTCTCAGAGATTCATTGTACGTGTTTAGGAGCTATTGATAGACAATCTGATGTGGTAAGGTATACAGGCGCCGTCTGTGCTATACTTTTGCGTAATCTTGCCGGTGTGCAAGTATGTCCTGGCGAACTAATCGCTTCTCTTAGATACCGGAGTGGGCCGATGATTTTAGGTAAATTGTGGGGAGCGCTGCGAGCGCAGATGAACAAACTCGCAAACTTCTTTTGGACGGCCGATCCCATTGCTCAAATGCAGTATGAGTATGATTCGGCAGTCGAGCAGCTTAAACAAGGCCGCGAGGGGCTCGAGCAATATCGTGCATTGGTCGAACGTGTCAGTCGGCAAGTGGCCAACGACAAGCAGCATGTATCGATGTTGGAAGCAAAAATTAAAAGCTATCTCTTGGCGAATGATCGTGAGACAGCGGCAAAATTTGCTTTGGAGTTGCAAAAAGCCAAGCAAGAATTGGCCGAAAATGAAGGTCAACTCAAGATGCACGAAGAGGCTTACAACAATAATGTTGCTAAAATCAAACATGCTACCAAAAAGCTGGGTGACGTAAGAACAAAAATTGCCAAGTACGATGCAGAATTAAAAATGAGCCGGGCAGAGGCCGAAATGGCCAAGCTCGCAACAAGTTTTAATTTTGATGTGACAACCGATTTCGGCCAGATCGAACAAGTGATTCAAGACAAGATCGGGCTTAACCGCGCAAAAGCACGCGTTGCAGCGGACCTGTCCAGCGAAGGCCTCGTTGATATTCAACGCGAACAAGCCATGGAAAAAGTGATGGGCGATCAGGCACTTCGCGATTTTGAAATTCAAATGGGCATGGTCACGCCTGAAACTGCAGGGGTTGCTGAAACGGCAAAAGATCTAGGCCCGGCAGCAAAAGTGAAGACGACAGAAGGCTAAGAACTCTTCGCGCAGTGGTTTCAATTGCTTTCTTATTCTTTCCACATGGCTGCGTTTCTGTAGTTTAATTTGATGTCCGCAACTAACCCCACTACCGAAGCACCGAAGCAAGCTACTCCGGCGCAACCGCCTGGGCCGTTGCCGGATTGGTATCCAGGTTGGGCGCGCGAGCTAGCCGACCTTTATTTTTCCGGTACGACGTGTGTGTTCGTGTTGCATGGTAATGTTCACGACCTGTTGCGAGTGCCAACGGACGACGGAGCTGATCGCTATTGTAATTTGGATGAATTTTTGGCCACTCAGGTTTTTGGCCGCTGGGATATTGTGCTTGGTTACGATTTAAGCAGCGGTATGCACACGATGGCCGGGGCAAATATTGAACGATTGCGCGGCATGTCGCAGTACCTTGTCGGTCGTTGGGGAGAACCGATTACTTGGCCACGTGATCCGGATAAAGTGTTGCTGGGCCTAGATGCATTTGTAGAGCGCAATTTACTCGAAGAGCCGGCAAATCGCAAAAGCGTGGCCTTGGTGTTCGATTACGCACAATTCTTAATTCCTGCCGGCGATTTAGATAGCCTTGCCCAAGGCCGCGCTTCGCGACTGGTGCGATTGTTAGATTGGGCGCAAAACCCGCATATTAAAAGAGTTAACACAGCATTTGTGCTAATTGCCGATCGATTGGCAGAATTAAATGAACGCTTGGTGCAAAGTCCGCATGTTGCGACCATCGAAATCTCTTTGCCCGACCGTGAAGAGCGCCATCGTTTCGTACCATTTGCTACTGCGGGCGCCGATTTGGCAAAACTGGCGGATTTCACGCGAGACCAACTTGCTGATGTTAGTAATGGCCTAAGCCTGACAAATCTCAATGTGGTGTTATCTCAAGCGGCCCGAGGTGGTCGGCGGCTTGATCATGCACGATTTCGGCAATTAAAGAAATCGATGATTGAACGCCAATGCCAAGGGCTCGTTGAGTTCGTTGAACCGAAACATAAGCTCGATTTGGTTGTTGGGCTTGATGCGGCGAAACAGCGCTTGGAAGAAGATGCCCGGTGGATTGGAGAAGGGCGTTTCGAGGCTTCGCCGATGGGCTACCTTATTTGCGGCCCCGTCGGTACAGGCAAATCTTTTCTGGCTGAATGTTATGCCGGATCAATTGGCATCCCTTGTGTCGTGCTGAAAAACTTTCGTTCGAAATACGTCGGTGAAACGGAAGGAAACTTAGAACAAGTGCTCGGCGTGTTGCGATCGCTAGGACCGGTGGTTGTGATTATCGACGAAGCTGACGCCGCTTTGGGTAACCGCCAAGCAGCAGGAGATTCTGGCACGTCCGCCCGCGTGTTTTCGATGATTGCCAGTCAAATGGGCAACACACGATATCGAGGGCAAATTATTTGGATGCTACTTACTAGTCGGCCAGATCTACTGCCTATCGACCTCAAGCGGCAAGGTCGAGCGGAAGTGCATATTCCACTTTTTTATCCACATCATGCAGCCGATATTCAGCGAATGCTGCAAGCGATGGCTAAGAAAAATAAGCTGCAATTGGCAGACGATGCAATTCCGTCCGTTGATCCAGCCCGGCGGCTTTCCGGAGCCGATTTAGAAAGTATTTTGCTTGCAGCCAAACGGCATGCTTTAATGGCCGGGCGCGAAAAAGTACAGCGCGGTGATTTGGAAACATCGTTGACGGAATTCATTCCCTCAGCTCAGGGTTTGGAGAAAGAATTACAAGAAATTGCTGCGGTGCTCGAATGTACTCAAAGAAGCTTTCTGCCGCCGGAGTGGCAAGAAAAAGTCGATCAGGCGGGAGGCCGATCCCATTTGCAAGAACGCATGGTGGCAATTCGTCAGTTGCTGGAAGAAATGGGCTGAAAGCCGTAGTCTGGATTTAAGAAACACTCAGCATTTGGCAGAATCAACCATCCTCGCCATATCAAATCAAAAGAAGGAATAAATCATGTCCACTTGGTTCGATGAAAAGTCAAATTTGCCAATCATCACTGAGCAGGCCAAACGATTGGAATCGTTTCTGCAGGCGATTGCCGATGGCGTTGTAACCGATGGCGAGTTGAAATCGCAGGAGGATCGGCTCGTAAAACTGATGAAAGAAATCGAGCCGCAATTGGAACCTAAACTACACGGCCGCGTGACTGAATTGCTTTGCGAACTTACGGCGTACGATATGATGCAGGTGCTAAATACGATGCAACAGTCGCGGCCAAAAACGGTGTTTCGCGGATAAATTGAATGTTGCTGGAACCACGGTTCAAAACAATCCGATTTGCAGTGGTTCGTTCGAACAATTTTGAAGAAGGATTATTTTCTTATGAACGGTAAACCTAAAGCTCCGTTTTTTGTGGTGCTATTTTTAGTTGTCGGCGGATTGGTCGCTTACGCTGCCATGCGCGGTGGATTTTTAGGTCCTAAAGTAGGACCAGGCCCGCATCCAGGTGGCGGAATCATCGATATCAACATGCTGGAGCAACCGGCTGAAGATAAAGATTCGCCATCGGTCACGACGGTCAAAGAATACACCTTCAAGCCTTCAGAGCGGTTGCCGGAAGTCAAAGGTACCTCGGCGTACGAACCACTCAAAGACAACACCGTGCGTTTCGCACTCAATGTGTGGGCCGGCTGGGGACCGATTATTTTGGCGAATAACGGTTTCAAGCCAGAAAAAGTTTGGAAGACTGCTGATGGTAAGGAGTTTAAAGTCGAATTAGTTTTGATTGATGACCCAGTTCAGATGCGTGATGCTTACGCTGCCGGCAAAGTACATATCGGCTGGGCCACGCTCGACATGCTGCCGCTGTTTATGGAAGGCTTCGTCGATGCGACTGGGCAGCCAAAAGACAGCCGTGTCATGCCACGAGTCTTTCAGCAAATCGATTGGTCGAACGGCGGTGACGGTATTGTAGCTCGTGAGAACATTAAGACGGTTGGCGACTTACGTGGAAAAACCATCTCGCTCGCGCAGAACTCCCCCTCGCATTACTTCTTGCTAAATATGCTCGTAGCCGGGGGTGTCCAACCCGGCGAAGTCAATATGAAATTTACGCCGACGGCGTTTGAGGCAGCGGCAGCATTTCAGTCTCAAAAAGACATTTCAGCGGCAGTTTCTTGGGCTCCGGACATCTACAATTTGGCCGATGTAAAAGGCAATCGCATGCTGGTGACCACACAAACCGCCAACAAGCTGATTGCCGACGTCTGGTTTGCTCGAGCCGATTTTTCGAAAGATCACCTGGACAAAGTCGAATCGCTGGTCCGCGGTATTTTTGACGCGATGGAAGAACTTAAATCTGACGCCAAAAAAGATATCTGCGCGAAATTGATGGCTGACGGGTACAACATTCCGGCCACCGAAACACGTAAAATGTTTGGCGATGCCCATAATACAAACTGGGCGGAAAATTTCGAATTCTTTCTAAATCAAAATAACCCGACAAATTTTGAGCGTGTTTGGACACAGGCTTATTATCTTTATCGCCGTGTTGGCACTATCACTCGCACTCCCGTTCCGTTCGACAAGGTGATGGATTTCTCGCTTATCGAAAAGCTTGGGAAAGAAACGAAGTATCGTTCGCAAAAAGATGAATATGAAGTACGGCTGGTGCCGAAGGCGGCGGCTGACATTGAAGCAGAGTCCGATGAGATTCTTACGAATACTATCGTGATTCACTTTTTCCCAAATAGCTGGGATATTGCCAAGAAGGTGACAAAAGATGTCAACGGCAAGACCGAAGAAGTGTTGTACGATCCGAACGTTGACAATGTGCTAGATGAAGTCGCTAAACTTTCCGGTCAATTTGGCGCTGCAAGAATTATCATCGAAGGGCACACCGATAATTCCAAGCAAGGCCAGATTCCCGATTCGCTCGTCAAAGAGCTAAGCGAGAATCGAGCCAATGCCGTGCGGCAAGCATTAGTCAATAAGTACAAGATGGACCCTAATCGCTTCGTTGCCAAAGGCATGGGCTGGGATCGACCGGCCGATCCCAATGATCGAAAAAATCATGCTAAAAATCGTCGCGTGGAAATCAAAGTGTTTTCAGCGGAGAAACAATAACGCGGAATGAGCAAGCCATCGGCCGCGAAATCCACCGAGCCTGTCGATCTGCCGGTGCCGGCCGATACGGTCGTGCGCAAAACACGGGTGCGCCGCGAAAATGGTGGTAGTTTCTTCGGTTTGCGGCATCCAATTCCGAAATGGTTTAGCGTCTTGTTGGGTCTGTTGTGCATCGCACTGGTCTTCGGTATTTGGTGGTGGATAACGCACGGACCATACGAAGAGCGAATCATTGGGCCAACACTGCTGCCGAGTCCCGCGGAGACATTTTCGCAAGAAAGTATCGACAATATCTGGGTTCATATGCACCTGGCCGCAAATACCTGGGCCAGTCTGCGGCGGGTGTTGATTGGATTCGCACTGGCCGCGGCCATAGGAATTCCA
>CAZIGP010000066.1:0-9146 GCA_964538425.1 uncultured Pirellulales bacterium
CGCTGGGCTTGTTGGATGATGCAGATAAAACGGACTTGCAGGTCGTTTTAATCTTTGAGCAGCCTTTAGGTACTTTACAGCAGGTGCGTGACAATCCGAGATTACGCAATCATCTGTTAGGAATTCAATGGTACGATGAGCCCACAATCAATATTCCACAAAATCAAATGCAGATGGAATACGATCGTTTTCAGGCCTATCGTCAAAACGTGCATCAGATTTTGCCGGATACTCCTGTGTTCATCACCGATCCCTCTGCCTATGTAAACAGTGGATATCAAGCGACTTGGTGGCCCACCTGGATAAAAGGGGGTGACGTTGCGTCGCAAGACAATTACCCGATTCGTCCAGTTACTACCTCGCTTGGAAAAGCCACGGGTATTTCTGACCACATCTCGCGCACTGTCTCTGTGGTCAACGAAAACAAACCTGTGTGGGCAATGATTGGTGCATTTGAATGGACAGCAGATCCGCCCGGTTTTGAATTTAGATTTCCCTCACCAACGCAACTACGAGCCGAAGTCTACACAGCCTTAATTCACGGCGCAACAGGCATCACTTATTTCGCTTTCGATAGTTACATCAGTCGAGCAGGAACTGTCATTGGTATTTCACCTGACCCACATTTAGATAATTACACGCCGCCAGGCACTCCAGGCAGCGGCGTTGCCGCCACACCGCTGCAAATACAAAAATCTCTGGAGATTTGGAATGCAGTAGCTGCTACCAACTTAGAGCTTGAGGAACTCGCTCCAGCACTTCTATCACCAACTGTTTCAGAGAGCGAGCTTGCTTATTCAGTAAAGTTGAGCAATCTCTCGGCGCCAAATTCGTCGATGTTCGCACCCAATCCTGTGCGAACAATGCTCAAAGAGGACGAAAATGGGCGTTATATCCTACTTACGGTCAATTTGGATAATCGAAGCATGGATGTCACATTTAATTTCTCTTCGATTTTAAGCCATCTGGAGCTTATGTTTGAGAACGGTGTGGCGCTGAATAGTTTGTCAGGCACAAATTCTTTCACGTATCATTTTGAGCCTTTTGATACCAATGTGTTCCTGATTACGGTCGCCGAACCTGGCAATTTATATTCGCTAGTACTTGGCGTGGTGCCTTTATTCGCAATGATGTTATGCCGCCCCGTTCCTGGTTCTGGGGTTGTCGCCAGTCGCTGCGATGGCAATGGGTAATTTGAAAACTAAAAGCAATCAATTACAGCCACGGTAAATTCATTATGTCTATCACCAACTATATCAAACAAGATTTGCTGGCTCATATTTACTCTGGTCAGCTTTCCGCTGGGTCGTTGACCTTGGATGATCTATCCAAGCGGTACGATGTCAGTATTACTCCTGTTAGGGCTGCCATCAAAGAATTGATTCATGATGGCTATTTGCTTAAGTCAAAAAATCGGCGACTTGCTGTAGTTCCTCGCAGCGATTCTGCCATCTCGGCAATTGCGGTGCCAGAACAGCCGAAAGACTATTACAAAATTATTGCCGACGATTTAGTAAGGCTTAGTCTTCAGGGTGAAGCGGTTGCAATTCGCGAAGAAACAACTGCAAAACTGTACGGAATTAGCCGTTCTTCCATTAGTAGGATTTTTAGTCGGCTCGCCGGTGACGGAATCTTGGAGCATCTCCCGCGACGAGGCTGGCAATTGCGACCGTTCCGTCAATCCGATCTAGATGCATATACAGAAATTCGCGTGACACTCGAGCTGAAAGCCTTGCAGTTGGCATGGCCACGATTAGTAGACGAGGATTTGCAGTCGATGCTTGAGCGGAATCGTTTGCCAGATGCTTCCGGGACCGAACCAGAAAGCGACAACTCGCTACATGCTTACTTGGTTGCGAAGGCCAGCAACTCTTACATCGCCGAATTTTTTGAACGCACCGGAAAGTATTACAAAGTCTTGTTTGAGTGGGAAGCATTGGACCGAGATGCACGTATTTCAACGGTTCAGCAACACCGCGAAATTCTTGAATGCTTATTGCGACGCGATCAAGCAGCGGCGGAAAAAGCGCTGTCAAACCATATTCGTAATAACCATCCCGTCATCCAACGGTTAATGGCCAATCGTAAATCCAATCCTTCTGCCCTTTCTAATAAAGAAAGCGGTTTGGACAGCGAGCAGGAATCTGAAAGCTGACGTTGTAGTTGTCAATGATGCATAAACTCGTTTGAGCACACCAATCGTAAAAATTCCACACTTATGAAACAACAAAGAGAGGAGTAGTTATTCCGCAGATAGAGTCATTGATTTATGCGGTTGTGCAAGATGCACTCGGCAGGTGCCGCAGATTTGGGATGAGAGAAATACAGCAGAAAAGAAAGAGGCTATTTCAATACCGTACACCGATTACGTCGGCTGCAAGTGACTGCCGGAGGGTGTTCGGTTAAAGACGATTCTTATCTATTTTGGAGAAAACAGCGATGAAGAAAAAATGTTTTGCGTGGGAGAGGCTGGCGAATTATTTGCTAGGGTCTGTAGCTTTAGTCATCTGCTGCAACCTGTCGACTACAGCCAAAGCCGTTCCTTATTTTTGGGCTAACGACGTCGACGGGAATTGGAGTAATGCCTCAAACTGGACGCCTGCTGGCGGTCCTCCGACACCCAGTGCGGACAGAGCTTTTTTTGGACGTTCACCGGGAGTTACGGCCATCACCGGTAATCGCGTGATTACTGTTGACGTAGATATCCAACCACAGCGGATCCATTTCGATACCCACCCAACCACCGATAACATCGGTTGGTCGGTTGTCTCCGATGGCACCCATACTTTGACATATCACGGTGTCAACAATGCTTATTCAGTTGAGCCAGCCGCTGGTGGCCACCACGCATTGTATGTGCTTGATATTCCTTTAATACTCAATGCCGATTTCTTGAATGGCGGCGATACAGGCGGCACGTACGTTGCCACTGGATCGACTCTTCGCTATGCCGGCCCAATCAGCCAAAGCGGTGGCACGAGGCAAGCACGGTTCGGATACAATGGCGCAGGAGGATATGGTGGTACTGTTGAGCTAAGTGGTGCAGCCAGCAATACCTATACTGGCGAAACGTCCGTTCTCAGTGGAACTCTTCTATTGAGCAAGACCGGTGGCGCGAAAGCCATCGAGGGAAATCTTCGTATAGCTACCTCGGGTGCATTTAATCCCACCGTATCTTTGAATGGTGACAATCAATTTGGAGCCACTTCAGTTGTCAGCTTCTCAGGTTCGGCCGCAGGCGCTTTCTTATTGAACGGGCATTCTACCACGGTTGCCGGTATCTCTTCGACAAATGCCGCAGCCATCATTCAAAATGATGCTACGGGTGGTAGTGGAACGGTGGGTGTATTGACTGTCGAAAATAGTTCCCCATTTACATTTGCCGGAATCATCCGAGACCGCGCATCAGGCATCGGGTCGGCGCTTTCCTTGATCAAATCGGGAAGCAGCACGCTGAGTCTTACTGGTCTGAATGCTTACACAGGTGATACGCTTGTTAACCAAGGCATTCTCAGTATTTCTCAAGCGTATTTGGATGATCTTGCGTTGGTGAAAATTGAATCTGGCGCGACAATGGATCTCTTATTCGGAGATACAGATCTGGTTGGTGCATTGACTTTAGGTGGCGTGTCAATGGCGCCGGGTATTTACAATGCCGTCAACACTCCGGCATATTTCACTGGCTCTGGGTCATTACAAGTTGTACCCGAACCATCATCACTGATTATTATGATCGGAGGACTATTTGCTCTATGCCGGATGCCTACGATTTCAAGGATCCGTCGAAGGGTTGTCGGTTCCTAAAACTGCACCTTCGAAGTGCAATTTGATTAATCGATACTAACGTTGGAAGATGGAATCCGGCGGATCGTGTATCCGATCCGCCGGACGCCGCTTCTTCGCTAGCAAAAAGGTGAAAATGCCTGATTTTCCGCCCTTGGATTAAAACTGCCTAAGAAGCCCGAAAGACAAAAAGTGGAAAACAGGATAAGAGGCAACGACAATATACTTCGTAGGTACTCTAGTATCCTCGCGAGGCCAAAAGGGAGTTCTTACAACGGAATCAATATTATGCGTAAAGCCAACAATGCCATTTGGATGGACGATCATCGTCAGCCTCTTGATCCAATGAACAACAGGTCGACTGCCATCAGCTCTAAATCGACTGGTTTTACGCTCGTTGAATTGTTAGTAGTCATCGCGATCATTGGTATTTTGATCGCGCTCTTGCTTCCGGCCGTACAGGCAGCTCGTGAAGCAGCTCGTAGAAGTCAATGCAAAAACAACCTTAAACAAACGATGTTGGGATTGCATCTCTATCACGGTCCAAAACGAGGGTTTCCGGCAGGTTGGAATTTTCCCTACTACGCAGGCACAACGACGTCGCTTGGTTTTGTTACCTGGATGGGAGCGACGTTGCCTTACTTAGAAGCGGAGGCCGTGAGCCGATATTACGACCCCAATTCACAGTATACCGGCAATACTGCAACAGTCATGCGAAGCATGATTCAGACTTATTCTTGCCCTTCCGATCAGGCAGAGCTTGAAGGCCGTATCGACAAGGAGCAAAACTATGGACCGGGCTTTGCTCGTTCAAACGTGGTGGGCTGCTTTAGTCCCGACGGCGGTTGCTGGGAACCCACCAGCAGCGGCAAAAAATCCTTGTTTACTATGAACGATCCACGTCGGATTAAGGATGTCAGCGACGGTACCTCAAAAACCATCGCGATCTCCGAAATTATTTCGGGTCCTAATGCTTCAGGTGATGTGCGCGGCATGTGGTGGTACACCTTCGGCAGCAGTTACGAACATAAAAACACTCCTAATACTCCGTTTGACACGATGAACAACTTTAGCGGTACGCTCCCGCTGTGCGATGCTACAAAAGTAAAATGCAACATGAACGCACCCGATTGGAAAGTCATGTGTTTTGCCGCTAGCAGTTATCATCCCGGCGGCGTAAATGTGGGCTTGGTCGATGGCTCTGTTGCTTTCGTGAGCGAAAGCATCAACGTTGCAACTTGGCAAGCATTGGGCAGCATCGATGGTGCGGGCAAAAATACTGAGGAAACATCCCCGCTTCCATTTTAAGCGTCGCTTCGTTTTCGACAGGGAGTTGATCCAATGTATCATCGCGAGCAAGTCTTGGGCTTAATCTTGATCTTATTGATGGGATGTAGCTCGGCTCCTGATACTACGGCGGTGCAAGGCACAGTAAGCTTTGATGGCCGTCCAATCGAGAAAGGAGAAATTAATTTTGTTCCTATTGATGGCACTCCTGGTGCCTCAGCGGTCGCGGGCATTGTCAATGGTAAATACAGTGTTCCAAGCAATAAGTGGGGGCTATTATCGACTGGAACTTATCAGGTGCGAATTACGGCCTTTCGTAAGACCGGCCGTAAAGAACGAAATGCCATGGAGCCTGGTGGGCCGGTCATGGAAGTAGAAGAGAATTTCATTCCTCCAATTTACAACAATCAATCGACCCTAAAATTGCGTGTCGTAGATCAGCCCGATAAAGATAAAGTGGACTTTAAGATTGGTAAGACGTCATCCTTTGCAATTCCTCAGTTCCTGCCCAACCCCACCTGCCTATCTGCTAAACCTAATTTAAGGTCGGCATCAATTGCTTAGCTTTGTTTGGCATGCAATTTGACGGATATGTCTAGTTGCTGTTTTATTGCATTTAAGCTTGCAACTTTGGTTATGATATTTTGTGTCACTAAATATTGTCTCCAATTGTGGAAATACGTTTTGCAGGTCGTGTTCTTACGAACACAAAACTGCAAAACCAATTTCCACAATCACTGCCATCCTAAGCATCAACAATTTACGCAACGTTCTTCATTAGTCGTAGTAACAGAATGCAGGGCCAACCAACGGAGGCCTCTCATAGTGGCTAGAATTTCTAAAATCGCTCGATGCACATTGATTGCTACAGTCTATGGAATGAGACTGCTCGGGAGCGATACTCTTAAAGCCACTGACGAAATAGATTATCTAAAGGCCGTTAAACCGATTTTGCGCGAACGGTGTTATGCTTGCCATGGAGCTTTGAAACAAGAGTCTGGCCTGCGCCTTGATACAGTTGCTTCGATGATGAAGGGAGGAGATGAAGGGCCAGCAATCGATTCAAAAAATGTAGACACTAGCCATTTGATCGAGCGCGTGCTCTCCAGCGATGAATCCATCCGGATGCCTCCGGAGGGCGAGCGCCTTAGCGCAACCCAAATCTCACTCCTCAAAGCATGGATTACTCAGGGATCGAAAGGGCCTCCGGATGAAGTTCCAGAACAAGATCCCCGCGATCATTGGTCTTTCAAACCACCAGCTCGCCCACCGGTTCCTCACGTCGAAGATTCCAATTGGAATGCAAATCCCATCGATGCATTTATCGAGTCAGAGCGTGAACATCGCAAGCTCCACCACCAACCACTCGCAGATAAACGAGTCTTATTGCGGCGACTTTATCTCGACCTGATTGGCATTCCTCCCACGCTTGCCGAGATAGATGCCTTTGTCGCCGATCAATCACCAAACGCATATGAAGCGGTCGTTAATCGGCTCTTAGAAAGTCCGCAATATGGCGAACGTTGGGGGCGGCACTGGATGGATGTTTGGCGCTACAGCGATTGGTACGGTCTCAACTTAGACATTCGCAATTCTCAACGACATATCTGGCATTGGCGCGATTGGATTATCGAATCGCTAAACGCGGATAAGCCCTACGACCAAATGCTGCGCGAGATGCTTGCCGGCGACGAGCTCTATCCAAACGATCTAGATAAGTTGCGCGCCACGGGTTATCTAGCACGCCACTACTTTAAATTTAATCGGACGACTTGGTTAGATGGAACTATCGAACATACATCGAAGGCAATGCTCGGTCTCACATTTAATTGCGCTAAATGCCATGACCATAAATACGACCCTATCGCTCAAGTGGATTACTACCGCTTACGCGCGATTTTCGAACCTTATCAAATCCGAACAGATCAATTACCCGGTGAAGGAGATATTGAAAAAGGCGGGCTTCCACGCGTATTTGATTGCCATCTCGATGCTGAAACTTTCTTGCATATTCGCGGAGATGACCGAAATCCAGATCAAGGCCTAAAAATCGAACCTGCAGTTCCAGAGTTTCTTTCAACAGTTCCATTAGATATTAAGGCGATCACTTTACCATCGGAAGGCCACCAGCCTGGGCTTCGCTCTTTTGTTCTTGACAACTATCTCGATACTGCGGCACAAAAAATCTTCATGGCGCAAAAAGTGCGTGATGATGCGAAAGCCAGATTGGCGGCTGCCGAGATCGCAATCGCTTTGGCAAAGAAACGTGCCGACGGCGGAAACCCAACCGTCGTGAGTGATGACTTTAAGTTTGAACACACAGATATCTGGGAACCCGTGAACGGAAAATGGTCTTATTCCGATGGTAAATTGAAGCAATCGCAAGAGGGTCCAGGATATGTGGCGTTGCAACTTAAGCAATCACCACCGGAAAACTTCGAAGCGAATCTCGCTTTTCAGATCACAGGCGGTCAAACCTCGAGAACCGTGGGCATTGGATTTGATGTGGTCGATCAACATGGAATTCTAGGCTATCTTAGCGCCTCGATCGGTGGACCAAAATCGCAGATCGCCTACAAAATCGGTGGCAACTATACCTACCCGGCGGATGCCACGCAACTTCGAAAAGTCGAGTTGCATCAGCCAAATGTCATCACGCTCCGCGTGCGCGGCACGCTGGTCAATTTTCTGGTGAATGGTCAGTTATCGCTTGCTTACCGCTTGCCAGTAGCGCGACGACTGGGAGCGATGCAGATTGCCACCTACGATGCCACTGCCGAATTCACGCAATTCGAACTCAAAGACCTTCCCGCCGATACAGTGATGACCGAGGGAGAAGGCAAAATCGAACCACCATCAGAAGCCCCGCTCAGCCTTGACCAAGCGCAACTCTCCGCGTTGATCGCAGAAAAATCGCTAGCGTCGCTTGAAGCCGAAGTTCCCGCCATCAAAGCCCGTTACGCAGCGCAAAAGGCACAATTTGAAACGACATCATCCGACGACCCTAAGCTTCTGGCGGAGGAAGCAGTCAGGCTAGAGCGAATTGCTGCGTTAGCCAAAGCAGAAGAAATCGCTGCACAAGCCGAGTTAGAAGTGCTTCGCGCAACAAGCGAGAAGAAGCTCGAGGCAAAAACCAAATTCGAAAATGCGAAAATCGCGATCGATACTGCCCGCAAAAAAGTTGAAGAACCTGCCGACACTTTCACTCCACTCGCCGGCTCTCAAAAGACAAAAGAATCAAATATTGAAACCGAGGAAGAGAGGCTTCGACCATTTCCTAAAACCAGTACAGGCCGTCGGAAAGCATTCGCGGAATGGCTGACCGATTCTAAAAATCCTTTGCCGGCACGTGTGGCGGTCAATCATATTTGGTCAAGGCATATGCGATACCCTCTTGTTCCTACAGTTTTTGACTTTGGTCGAAAGGGAACGCCGCCAACGCATCCTCAATTATTAGATTGGTTGGCCATTGAACTAATTCAAAATGGCTGGAGCACGAAGCATATTCACCGGTTGATTGTCACTTCACAAACTTACCGGTTGTCCTCCTCAAATGCGAATGCTGATGCTCATACGATGGCTAGCGACCCCGAGAACAAATACTACTGGCGTGCTCACCCCGGCCGAATGGAATCGCAAATTATCCGCGATAGCCTGCTCTCGCTCGGCGGCGAGTTGGATTTAACTCTCGGCGGCCCCTCGATTCCCATCAGCAACGAGAACTCACGACGCCGCAGCCTTTATTTTGTTCATTCACACAACGAGCATCAGCAATTCCTCTCGATGTTCGACGACGCCAGCGTTCTCGATTGCTACCGCCGCGAGGAAAGCATCGTGCCACAACAGGCGCTCGCTCTGGAAAATAGCCAATTGGCGCTGCTAATGGGTGATAAAATCGCCCAGCGCATTACGTCCGCCTATCCTAACCTCAGCGACCAAGAGTTCATTCGAATCGCCTTTCTGACCATCTTGTCAGTCGATCCCTCGGCAGCAGAATTGTCGCTGGCAACCGAAGGGCTGAGAAATCTCACCGCAGCCGCGCGCGAGAAACAGCGATCGAATCCCGAACAGCATGC
>CAZIGP010000066.1:9156-11393 GCA_964538425.1 uncultured Pirellulales bacterium
GTCTCTTCCTGAATCCGCCGCACGATTTCCAGGTGATTCACGCGCTGCTCAATCACAACGACTTTGTTACGGTTCGCTAGGAGATTTTCATGGCCACGCCTGATTTTTCCGCCCATCGCCGCCAAGATCGTGGTGGCGTTCACGACCGCCGTACATTTCTGGCGGACATGGGAATGGGCTTCACTGGTCTTGCGTTAGGAGCCATGTTGGCGCAGGAAGGCGTCGTTCGTGCAGATTCAGCGTCATGGCAGCCACCTGATGGCAAACCACACTTTCCACCGAAGGCCAAAAGCGTCGTTTGGCTGTTCATGAACGGCGGCGTTTCTCACATGGAGAGTTTCGATCCCAAGCCCGAACTCACCAAGTATGCGGGGAAGTCGATCAGCGAAACTCCCTACAAAGACGCTCAGAATCCGGACAAGCTGAAGCTGGCGCGGGTCTTTGCCGTGAACGATGCAAACGGACAGCAACGCGACAAACTTTACCCATTGCAGGTTGGCTATCAGAAATATGGCCAGTCTGGCATTGAACTCAGCAACTGGGTGCCGCATATCGGTAGCTGTGTCGATGATCTGGCTGTCATCCGTTCGATGTGGACGACCGATAATAACCACGCCGCGCAAGCTCAATTTCACTCGGGCCGTCACATCCTGGATGGCGAATTCCCCACGCTGGGCGCCTGGGTGCATTACGGACTAGGAAGCCTGAACGAAAATCTGCCCCAATTTATTTCCATGGGGAAACGCGAGTACTGGAATGCAAAGGACGGGCATTACCTTGGCCCAGCGCATGACGCGATTCCAATTCGCGTCGATCCCAACAATCCGCTCGATTTTGGCAAGCCAGCGAACGGTTTAAGCCCGGAAGAGCAGCTTGTCGGCTTTGATCTCGTGGCTGGCCTCAACCGCTTGAAATCGATCGAATACCCGCAGGACCCCGCACTGGTTGCACGAATCAAAGCCTACGAGCTTGCGTTCCGCATGCAGACCTCGGTGCCCGATGTTTTGAATTTGAACAGCGAGACCGAAGCGACGCAGCGGCTCTACGGATTAGACGACCCGGCAACGCGCGAATTCGGCATGCAGATGCTGGCCACTCGGCGATTTATCGAAAAGGGAGTTCGATTCATTCAGGTTCAACATGGCGGGGGCTGTGCCGGCCTTTGGGATGCACATTCCGGGTTGAAAGCCAGTTACGAAGAAAACTTCAAAATGATCGATAAGCCGATTGCCGGATTGCTCAAGGATCTCAAGCAACGTGGCCTGCTCGATTCGACCATCGTGTTGTTTGCCACCGAGTTTGGTCGCACTCCCGGCACGCAAGCAGTCAGTGGTCGCGATCATCTTGTCTATGGCTTCTCGGTCTGGATGGCGGGAGGAGGAATTAAAGGAGGCATCGTGCATGGGGCAACCGATGAAATCGGTTTCCACGCCGTCGAAAATCCCCACTACGTAACGGATATTCATGCAACGATCTTGCATCAACTCGGTCTCGACTCCCGCCGCTTAGAAATCCCCGGTCGGAAACGACTCGAGATCGACCATGGCACGCCAATTAAAGACATCTTGGCATAGAAAAACCTGGCATGTCTGATTTTGCCTGCGACTTCGCACATCTACGAGCGCCCGATTTTGAGGGGCTGTAGCTCTAAGGCTGTCTTCCGTTTCGCCCCGATGCTGGGGAACAACTAATAACTTTTACTAAAACACTTCGAGGTTTGCATGGAAATGTGGTTCGATCTTCAAACGATTTATCGATTGGCTCATAAAACCTTGCTGTTGGTGGTGCTCACCAGCGTTGTAGTTAACCCGGCAGTTGAAGCGCAAGAACCTTCGCGCGCGCCGGTCCAATCGATCTACCGGCAGGGTGTGCCACACACCGACAAAACCGGAAAGCCCTTGATGGCTTACGATCCACAGCAGTCGTTCTTTCAAATTGCTATGTGGGGCGCGCCGTTAAGCACGGGTGCTCCCTATGGATATTCCTACGACTGGCAAGTGTTGAAAGAGGCCGGGTTTAACACCGTCTGGACCTGGATCAGTGTTCCAGAAATAAAGGCTATGCAAGACGCGGTTGCGAAGGATCTGCAAGTGGTGCTTATGGGAGACCATCATCATAACTCAATTCTTCAAGAGATCGCCGATAATGAGACGTATCGCAATCGTCTGTGAGGCATCGTTTGGTACGACGAACCGACTTCTGGACTTCCCATGAAGGAAATGCAGCGCACATTTGAT
>CAZIGP010000067.1:0-11370 GCA_964538425.1 uncultured Pirellulales bacterium
TGATCGTTCATTCAAAGGGACAGAAAAGCGGCTTGCACTCCGGTGGAATTGCATGAAGTTCAGGATGCAACAAGCTAGCTAGTAACTCAACGCTCTCAACCAATCGCGGTCCTGGACGGTTAAAGCAAGCGTTACCATCGACAATGAATACGCGTTTCGATTGGACGGCATGGATGTGATTCCAGCCTGGTCGATTACAGAGTTCGATCGACTCTCTTTTCGCTCGCGACAGATCAAATCCGCAAGGAGCAACGACAACTACTTGAGGATCAAACCGCAATAACTCTTCCCATGAATGATATTGGCTGTGCCTGCCAGATGGAGTAAGCTCACACTGCCCGCCGGCAATTTCTATAATCTCCGGAACCCAATTGCCAGCAAGCATTAAAGGCTCAAGCCATTCGATTATTGCCACTCGAGGACGATCTGCCGATCTGATCTTTGCAGATGTCGAACGAATTTGATCGACTCGCCGTTCTAAATTATTGATAACTTTTTCCGCATGCTCGCTAATCTTGGCAGCTTCACCGATCCGCCGCATATCATGGAGAATTTCGGCCAGCGATTTTGGGTTAAAAGCCAAGACTTGTGTGGCCGTCAGTTGCGGTGTTTGCTGCACGACACGAATAACGTCGTCGTATCGTACCGCACACACATCACATTGCGATTGAGTCACAATAAAATCGGGTTGTAAGACAGAAAGTTGTTCAACATCGATTTCATATAGCGCGTTGCCAGAAGTCATCAGCGATTTTACTTCTGAGTCAATTGCTGCGCTGCTCGCAGAAGAATTCACTCGCGAACGTGTAACTCGAGGCAATTTTTGGCATTCTCCAGGCCAATCGCATTCATGACTTATTCCTACCACTTGCTTGCCCAATCCCAAGGCAAACAGCATTTCTGTAGCGGCAGAGATTAAAGAAGCAATCCGCATCATGCGTTTTTGAACCGCAGAGAGGGGAAGGTACAAAGCAAAAGTAACAGCGAAGGTTTTTGCCCTATCAGTTTATCTGTCAAAGTGGGCGATTAAAATGACAAGTCAACCCCTCTATCGTTCTTTACATGTTTTAGGGGGTTGATGCCTTGATGAATTTTTTAATACCCCGATAGGCCATCATTTCCGGTAAAATCGGAACTTCGTCAAGCTAGGTAACCGTTGCAACTCACATTGCGGCTGCTGCAACTGTTGGGTAAGCCGACATCTGGGGTAAACTAATGATTGGTAGCGTTATCATCAACGCGATTTGACAATAGAATTAGCTTCAGCATTCAACGGTTTACGATTACTGCCTGGCAAAACATCCTGTGATTCATGCACGCCATTTAACGAAGCACTATAGCGACTTGCGGCGCGGCAAGTTAGTAGCACTGAATGACGTTAGTTTTTACGTTTCTTCAGGTGAAATCTTCGGCCTGTTAGGTCCTAATGGGGCCGGTAAGACTACGGCATTGCGAATTCTCAGCACAGTGCTCAGGCCTTCATCGGGCAGCGTTTCAGTCAACAGCTACGATGCGGTTACTCAGCCAGCGATGGTACGCCGCCAAATTGGCTTTATTTCAGCCAACACAGCAGTTTATGACCGCATGACGGCTTGGGAACTCGTGGAATATTTTGGTCGATTGCATGGCATGCAACCCGAGCCGCTCAGACAGCGAATGGAATCGATTTTTGAACGTTTGCAAATGAATGATATCCGGGACTTGCTTGGTTCAAAAATGTCGACTGGGATGAAACAAAAGGTATCGATCGCACGAGCTATTGTGCATGATCCGCCGGTCATTGTGTTCGACGAGGCCACTTCAGGCTTAGATGTCTTGGTTGCTCGTGCATTGCTCAAAACGGTGGAAGAATTGCGCGAGCAAGGCAAGTGTATTGTGTTTTCAACGCATATTATGCGTGAAGCTGAAAAACTATGTGATCGAATTGCAATCATCCATCGAGGTTCAATTTTGGCTGAAGGAACGTTAGATCATTTGCGAGACCGGCATCGAGAACGTGACTTGGAAGAACTATTTTTTCAATTGATTTCGCGGCATGACGAAGAGTGCACGGATAAGAAGTTGCAATCCACAACCATTTGACGCGGTGCTGATCGCAAGAGGCAGACGATAAACATGCAGTGGTCGAATGTCAAATTGATTTTCCTTCGAGAAGTGCGCGACCAGTTACGCGATCGGCGCACCTTATTCATGATTGCGGTTTTGCCCTTGCTCCTTTATCCGCTATTGGGCATGAGCTTTTTTCAAGTCTCGCAGTTTTTACGCGAGCATCCGATGAAAGTTTTGATCGTCGGAATGCCAAATCTCGAGGGTTTGCCCCCGCTGGCTGATAAAGATCATTTTGATGAGCAGTGGTTGTCCGACCGACAACAATCGCGTCTCTACACATTGCAATTCGAGTCGCCTGCTGATGTTTCGCATGAAATGCGAAGCGATTCGGTTGAAGATAGCATCCGCCACAAAGTGCAGGAAGGCAAATTTGAAGTCGCCATTTTTTTCCCTGCTAATTTTCGTCAAGAGTTGGATAAATTACGCAGCGGTCTAACAAACGAGCCGGATTCAACCAACCCAACTACCGAGCCGCCTAAGGTTCCTAAGCCGAAAGTAATGTTCAACACCGCAAACGAAAAATCGCGATTGGCATATGCTCGCGTGTTGACGGTTTTGCGTAATTGGGTGGAAGCGGTAGGCGAGCAAAATCTACGCGAGTCAAAGCTACCTATAACAGCAGCGCGACCTTTTGAATTTGAACGTGAAGATGTGGCCGAACCTCAGCAACGCAGCGCGGCCATGTGGTCAAAAATCTTGCCGTTCGTGTTGCTTATCTGGGCTCTTACAGGTGCGTTTTATCCAGCGATCGATCTCTGTGCTGGCGAAAAAGAGCGAGGCACCTTGGAAACGCTGCTTTCCAGTCCGGCACTACGCAGTGAAATTGTAACCGGCAAGTTACTTACGGTTATGCTTTTTAGCGTAGCTACAAGTTTGCTTAATCTGATGAGCATGGGCATTACCGGCACGCTCGTCATCTCGCATTTGCCGATGGCTGACGTCGCCGAGCGGTTTGGATTGCCGCCATTGATTT
The DNA here is from genome assembly GCA_964538425.1 of uncultured Pirellulales bacterium. Taxonomy (GTDB): domain Bacteria; phylum Planctomycetota; class Planctomycetia; order Pirellulales; family JADZDJ01; genus JADZDJ01. The sequence goes on from CAZIGP010000067.1 coordinate 3,083, forward strand.
CATTTGTTTGGTTAATTGCGGCCCTGCTGCCTGTGTCAGCTTTGTTTGGTGCCTTGTGTATTGCTTTGGCATCTTTTGCGCGTAGCAGCAAAGAAGGGCAATATTACTTGATGCCATTAGTATTGATCACATTGCCATTGGTCATCTTGCCGATGGCGCCAGGAGTAGAGCTAAATCTCGGTAACAGCCTCATTCCAATTACTGGTCTTGTGTTGTTGTTACGATCGTTGCTGGAAGGCAATTACTCAATCGTTTTGCCTTATATACTTCCTGTTGTCGGCATGACGTTATTGTGTTGCTTAATCGCCGTTCGTTGGGCGGTCGACCAGTTCAATAAGGAAGGCGTGCTTTTTCGAGAAAGTGAACGACTCGATCTCGGTTTGTGGCTGCAGCACCTGCGGCGCGATCGTGGAGAAACGCCTAGCGTTACCGAAGCATTATTTTGCGGTGTAGTAATTTTACTAATTCGTTTCTTCTTAAGTTTTGTGGCAAGTGTTCCCAAAACATTCGATGAATTTGCTGCACAACAAATTATTTCGCAAATAGCTACTTTTGTCGGGCCTGCATTGATTATGGCTGCAATGCTCACTCGCAGCCCGCGACAGACGTTATCTCTGCGAATGCCGGCGTTATGGACTCTTCCTGCAGCATTGTTATTGGTGGTCGCAGTTCATCCGATTGCCAAGTTGTTACAAGTGACCATTCAATATCTGTATCCTGCACCTTTAATGATTCCTGAGCCGCTCAAGGAGATACTCGAAAATCCTCCGAATTTCTGGGGTGTGCTCTTGGTAATGGCCCTAACGCCAGCAATCTGCGAAGAATTGGCATTTCGGGGATTCATTCTTTCTGGACTGCGTCACTTAGGGCATAAGTGGCGGGCAATTGTGTTGAGCAGCGTGATGTTTGGATTTACGCATTTGATTTTGCAACAGTCGATTCAAACATCGATCATCGGGGTTTTGGTGGGGTATCTGGTTGTCCAAACTGGAAGTATTTTTCCCGCAATGCTGTTTCATTTTGGAAATAATGCCTTGATGCAAGCGATCGCACGGCTTTATTCCAATCCCAGTACACGAGAGCATTTTGTGCCGTACACTCAAACACTGGCCAACGAAGATTTTATTTATCATTGGTGGGTGTTTGGCTTTGGAGTGATTTTGACGGGCTGGCTGCTGCTGAAATTCTCAGATCTATCGTATCGAAAGAGCGACGAGGAAGCGCTCGAAGAATCAATCGAGAGACGGACCGTAGAATTAAATGCCTAGAAGGTAAGTTTTTAGGCCTCAACTCCGGCGAGAGACTGAGCTATTACCGAATTTCGGATGCTTCGTGATGCGAGCGTTTCGGGCTCATTACATATTTCCTGGTGATAGCTCTCCATTGCGGAACGGCGTGGTGGCGGTCGATCTCGATCGCATTATCGCGGTGGGAGATGAATCATCCGCTGCGGCCAAAGAGTTCGGCCACGTGGCAGGTGACTTGGGCAACGTTGCTATTTTGCCAGGACTGATCAACGCTCACACGCATTTAGAATTCAGCGATTTGCGAGAACCAGTGGGAACGCCAGGAATGGCGTTTGCCGATTGGATTCGCATGGTCGTTCGTAACCGACGCCAGCGGCAGGCATCTGAAAATTCACGTTCTCTAGATTCGATTTCTCACGGCATCAAAGAGTCATCGGCTTGTGGTGTTACCGCATTGGGAGAGATCGCATCAACACCCTGGCATCGCGATGCCAAATCACCGCTTGAGATCACCGAATTTTGTGAGGTGATTGCACTTCGTAGTGGCATGGATGACACCCGCTACATGTCTGCAGTGAATGCAGTAAAGTCGGCCGATCAATGGAACCCATGCTTTCGTCCGGGCATTAGTCCACATACTCCTTATACAGTGCGCCCCGACTTGATCGCCTCGCTGGTGCACTTATCTGCGGAGCATCATATTCCTCTCGCACATCATCTGGCGGAAACTCGAGAAGAGTTGATGTTGCTGCACGGCGGTAAAGGGCCATTGGTCGACATGCTGACTGAGTTTGGACAATGGGATCCTCAGACAATTTCAGCAGGTTCCCGACCGCTGGATTATTTACGAATGTTAAAAGAAGCACACCGATCTTTGGTGATTCATGGAAATTATTTAGCGGATGATGAAATCGAATTCCTCGCTCAACACCGAGACCGAATGTCGGTGGTCTATTGCCCACGAACCCATGCGTTTTTTAAGCATGATCGATATCCGCTTGCCAAAATGCTATCAGCGGGCGTGAATGTAGCATTAGGTACCGACAGCCGCGCGTCAAATCCCGACTTATCGATTTTGGCTGAGTTGCAGTTTACATCGCATCGACACCCGGCAATTGCACCAGCAATTTTGCTGCAAATGATTACCACTAGTGCCGCTCAAGCATTGGGCCGCGATCAAGAAATTGGCACCATTGCAAAAGGAAAGCTTGCTGACTTAACGGTGGTTCGATTGCCAAAGTTCGAACCTGGTGATCCGTACGAATTACTGCTGGATCCAACCTGCCAAGTCATGGCGACGTTTTTTCGAGGAGCACCTTCTGTGAGCATACCGTTCACAGCCGGCAATTAGTAATTTGCGTCTCTAAAATGGCCGAAGCACCAATCGCTTCCAGCTTTTCCATGATGGTAATCACTTCACCGCGTTTTACCATCACGCGCACGGCACACCAATTGGCGTCTTCCAAAGCGCTAACCGTTGGCGAGTTAAAGCCGGGAGTGATTTTTTCGGCTTCGCTTAATTTTGTCCGCGGCACATTGTATTCCAACAGCGAATAACTACGCGCAATTACCACGCCTTCTAAACGGCGAACTACGCGATCGGCGAGCTCACTATGGCGACGTGATTTGTTCTGGACAAGAATCGTTTCATAGCGGCCGATTTCATCGAGAATTCGCAATTGATTGGCTGCAAGTGTGCTTCCCGTTTCAACCAGGTCGACGATTGCATCGGCTACTCCTAGGCCGATCATGATTTCGACACTGCCGGTGAGCGTGACCAAATGGGCCTCTGCACCGTGTTTTTTGAGATATTGTTGCGTGACGTTGGGAAAACTCGTAGCGATTCGCAAGCCGTGCAAGTCTTTCGCACTCTTCACAGGGCTGCTTTCCGGCACGCATACTGCTAGCCGGCAGTTACCAACCCCGAGGTCAAGCCGCGTGGTTACGTCAGCTCCAGTTTCAGCTACCAAATCAGCGCCGCTGATTCCCATGTCGATTGCACCTTCAGCGCACAGCACGGGAATATCGTCGGTGCGCAAGAACGTAATTTCAACAGGAATTTCTTTGCAGCGTGCGAACAGTGTGCGATCGGAACGGCGGAAACTGAGGCCGGCTTCTTTGAGCAAGCCTTCAGCAACTTCGGCCAAGCGGCCTTTACTGGGAACGCCAATGCGGAGATTTTCAGTCATTCGTGGTTGCGATTAAGGAATAGGTAATGAACGAAGTTTACTAAGAAAGGGACAAATTCCCAACACCCTCGGGCACTTCAGGAGTTCAAATTTTGCAGTGTAAAGATGCTTTGCAGATATATATTTGAAGCGGATTTCATCCGCTTTAGCATGAATTACCACACAATCTCTTCTGGTGGTTTCGGTGTGGAATTCGCATGGATTTCTACGATTTCGCCGCTGCGTAGCCGAACTACTCGGTCCGCTGCGTCTGCTAATGCCGCGTTGTGAGTGATTACCATAATCGTTTTGCCAAGTTGGTTTTTTAAATCTACAAGCAACCGCAGCACGAGTTTTCCGGTCTCAAAATCCAATGCTCCGGTCGGCTCATCGCATAGCAACAATTCTGGGTTTTTTGCCAACGCTCGCGCGATGGCCACTCGCTGCTGCTCACCCCCCGAGAGTTGAGCCGGGAAATGATCCTTCCGTTCGGCCAAGCCTACCATGTCGAGTACTTCGTCGACATTCAGCGGCGATTCGCTAATTTCACTGCTAACCATGACGTTTTCACGGGCCGTCAGGTTCGGGATCAGATTGTAAAATTGAAAAACAAAGCCAATCGTGTCACGGCGATACTGAGTTAATTCTCGTGGTGTAGAATGCGAAATATCTCGATCTTCGTACCACACTTGGCCTACGGTGGGCGTATCGAGCCCGCCGATGATATTCAGCATTGTCGTCTTGCCCGAACCGCTAGGGCCAACCATCACCAACAGTTCGCCGTGGTAGATTTGCAAGTCGATGTGTTTGAGCACCTCGACCGCGACCTCGCCCATTTGATAGGTTTTGCCAACGCCATCGAGGTGTAGCAAAACATCGGCAGGAGCGGCAATTTCAGAAGGCATCGCGATCTGCAAAATGGTGACAGTGTTCTAATAAAATTTGGCGGCTAAAATACTTAAGTAATTGTAGCCCGAAAAGAGAGCCTTGTGACACCGCAAAACTACGACGCCATTTTGATTGTTTCATTCGGCGGCCCTGAAGGGCGCGACGAAGTGTTGCCGTTTCTCGAGAATGTGCTGCGGGGGCGAAATGTCCCGCGAGAGCGAATGCTGGCCGTGGCCGAGCATTATTATCATTTCGACGGCATTAGCCCAATTAATGCCCAAAATCGGGCCCTGGTTGCGGCGCTCCAAAAGGAGCTAAACCAACATGGCCCCAAGCTGCCTATTTATTTAGGCAACCGCAATTGGCATCCGTTATTGCCAGAGACCTTTCGGCAAATGCAAGACGATGGCATTCGCCGTGCATTGGCGTTTTTCACTTCGTCATTCAGTTCCTATTCTGGCTGTCGGCAATATCGAGAGAACATTGCTGCAGCTCAAAACGAAGTTGGTCCTGGTGCTCCGCAGATCGATAAACTACGAGCTCACTTTAATCATCCAGGATTCATCGAGCCTATGATCGAGCGCACGGCTGCTGCCCTGCAACAAATTCCAGCCCAGTACCGATCAGCGGCACACTTGGCATTTACGGCTCACAGCATTCCATCGGCCATGGCTGCAAATTGCAAATACGAAACACAATTGCAAGATGCTTGCCAACTTGTTGCCGCTGGTGTTAACTCATCTCAGTGGTCGTTGGTCTATCAAAGCCGCAGTGGCTCACCATCACAACCTTGGCTAGAACCCGACATCGGCGATCATTTGCGAGCATTAAAAGATCAAAAAGTGCGCGATGTGGTTGTCATTCCAATCGGTTTCATTTCCGATCACATGGAAGTGCTTTACGATCTTGATTATGAAGCGAAGCACTTAGCTGATGAACTTGGTATCAACTTGGTGCGTGGTGGCACGGTTGGCACTCATCCGCGGTTCGTGCAGATGATTCGCGAATTGGTTGTCGAACGAATGACAGAGTCGGTTGATCGTCCTGCCGTGGGAGCACTTGGTGCAAGTCACGATGTTTGCCCGGTAGATTGCTGTTTGAGTGGGTGACCAGCTTGAATCGCATTATTCTCGCTCAACAATCATCGCGACCGCGTTCCCACCGCCCAGACAGAGTGATGCCAATCCACGGCGTAGATTCTTTCGATGCAATGCATGTAATAGCGTAACCAATACTCGAGCTCCGCTAGCTCCGATCGGATGCCCCAGTGCAATTGCTCCGCCGTGAATGTTTGTCTTGGCTGCATCAAGCTTAAGCGGTCGCATACATGCTAAGCATTGGGCCGCAAACGCTTCGTTGAGTTCCACGAGATCAATATCCCCAAGTGTCAACTTGGCTTTCGTCAGAACTTTTTCAATCGCACTGACAGGCGCGATAAACAATTCTTTGGGAGGCACCCCACTCGTGGCACAGGCAACGATGCGAGCTTTAATCGGGCTGGAATGCTGTCGAGCAGTCGCTTCATCGGTTACAACCACGGCAGCAGCACCATCGCTGATTTGCGAGGCATTGCCCGGTGTAACCGTTCCATCGGGTGCAAATGACGGTCGCAGTTTAGTAAGTGCTTCGAGCGACGTATCCGGCCGCGGACCTTCATCTCGGCTGACGATAACATCGCCTTTGCGGCCGGGCACGGTGACCGGAACAACCTCATCGGTGAACGCACCGCTTTCCCAAGCTGCCAAGGCCCGACGGTGGCTTTCTACAGAAAACGAATCTTGATCGGCTCGATTCACTTCTCGACTGGCAGCAATGTAATCTGCTTCACTCCCCATCGGCAAGTTTTCAAAGGCACACCATAAGCCGTCATGCTGCATCGAGTCGATCGCTTTTTGATCACCGAACCGCCAGCCATCCCGCGCACCTGGTAACAAATAGGGCGCACGGCTCATACTTTCCATTCCTCCGCATCACCGCTGCGAATGGCTTGGTCGGCAAGCATGACTGTTTTCAACCCCGAACCGCAGACCTTATTGACGGTGACGGCCGCAATCGTTGCAGGGAATCCCGCCCCTAATGCGGCTTGTCGAGCCGGTGCTTGGCCTACACCCGCCGTTAGCACGTTGCCGAAGATGACTTCATCGAATTGATCGAACGAGATGCCAGACCGCTTCACGGCTTCTTGAATGGCGATGGCTCCAAGCCGTGGCGCGGGCAAGGTGGACAGCCCCCCTTGGAATTTGCCGATGGGCGTTCGTGCAGCAGCGATGATATAGGAACTGGGCATAGTTTTGTTTGGGGAGCGTTAGTCCGTTCGGGCATAAGCAAAAGTTCGTAGCAGAGCCACTGCCGTTGGAATTATAAGCATGTTCCGTGGGATTATTCGCCGGGGACTTTCGTTTTCTAGTTCCGAAACCAGCTACTCGGAAAAACACTCGACTTTTGGGCGAAAATCTGTCACAATAAACAGTTGAGATGGGCGCAGGGCCGGCATTGTCTTTTCGGAGGAACAGTAATGAAGAATCGTCCCCGGTTGGGTTTTACCCTCGTCGAATTGCTGGTGGTGATCACCATCATCGCCATGCTGATGGGGCTTCTTTTGCCCGCCGTCAATAACGCCCGCGAAAGCGGCCGCCGAACGGAGTGTTTGAATAACATCAAGCAACTGGCATTAGCTGCACGTAGTTATGAAGGACGCAGCCGAGAATTGCCTGGGTATGCCAATCTGATTGCAAAAACAAATACGACAGATCGAATGGCAACGTGGACCATGATGCTTTTTCCACACATGGAACGTGATGACGTATGGCGTATGTGGAGTGATTCGACTGCTAGCGTAGCGTCTGCCACGCCTTATATGCAGGTATTAGTATGTTCTAGTGATCCTCCTGAAAACCAGTCAGATGCATCACTTTCTTACGTAGCCAACTGCGGGATTCCAGATAATTTTTATGCAGGTTCTAGTGGTGGCGAGCAAAGAAGGGAAAAAAACGCCGCCGATGGTGTATTTGTCGATCGCTATTCTAAAGATAACTCTGTCACCAAGCGACCTGCCATGTCTCTGGATCATATTCCTGACGGGGCAAGCAACACGTTGATGCTGGCTGAAAATATTCAAGCTGATCGATACGCCAATTCGAATTGGCTAGCGAATCCTGCCCAAGCGTATCCAAACTCAACTAAAGTCTTTGATGCCGAACGTTCAACAGGTTTTATTTGGGATCATTCGGTCACAACCGAAACAACAAGTTTTCCAGAAGAGCGAATCAACGGAAACAAAGATTATGGTCCAACAGTGCCTTCAGGAACGGTAGCAAAAGATGATATTTTGCCATACCGCTATTCCCGTCCATCAAGTTTTCACTCGGGCGGGGTAAACGTAGCCATGTGTGGCGGCGAAATTCTTTTTCTTCGTGATGATATAAGTTATAAAGTATATCAACAATTGATGACTTCTAACGGTCGTCAATCAAATATGGATGGATCACCAACCGATCCGTCAACTAACAAAGGTTACATTCTTAACGACGCCGATTGGAAGTAATCAAGATTTGCAATCGTTGTTTACTGTGCATTCATAACCGGGCTGGAAACAGTCCGGTTTTTTATTGCGCTTATCAAAAAGCGACCTGCTGCTCCTATTCACCAGCTCGCCGTTCTTCTTCCTCAACTTCGCGTCGGATGGAATCACTAAGCCAGTAACCCCAAAGCAGATAATGGCCAGCGGTCACGGCCAGCAAAATCAGCACAATCCCGCCAATTCCCAGTACTACAGGGCCAAGTGCTCCGGCAAGGAACACCAGCCCAATAAACATCGCCAAGCCGAACATTAAGGCAAGCAGCACGACCCAAATCGACCCGCGCGGCTTTTCTGTGTGCGGCGGGCGAGGAGGAAGCGAGGGGCGGTCGTTGGAGTTCATGCAATCAATCTGTGGAGCGGCAATATTGTGCTAGGCAGTGTCGACTAGAAATTATTGCTTCGGGT
>CAZIGP010000068.1:0-2439 GCA_964538425.1 uncultured Pirellulales bacterium
GCTGAGCACGAAGCCGGTGCACCAAAGCAAAAAATGCCGTGAAGTGAGCCAGCCCCAGTATTGGCCCATGTCGAGCATCACATTCAGTGTGATGACGGAGATAACCCACAGCGTGAAGCCAACAAAATCAAACGAGATGCTTTTCGTTTTTGCTGCCATTGCGTGCTCAGCCGCAAAGGCGAAGCATTTAGATGGTAGCAGCCACCATGCCAAGAACCAAAATAGAGTACCGACTGGCAGCAATGTGAAGAAAATAAACCGCCATGAGAAAAACCAGGTGATTAATCCACCAACTACCGTCCCGAGTACCATGGGGACATACGTGCAAATGCCATAGGCGGCCATTGCACGTTCTCGTCGTTGGGGAAATGCTTGCCAAATCATCACCATGCCGACGGAAATCAATAGGCCATTGCCGAGCCCTTGTAGTAACCGTAGCGGAGCCATCCCCACGATTTCGTTGCCCCAGCCACAAGCGCCGCCAGCTAATGTGAAAAGTAATAAGGCAAATAGGTAAGCGCGGCGCAATCCGAATAATCCAGCGGCGAACTGGGTAAGACACATTCCCGCGGCGGTGCCGACAAGGTAGCTGCCACTAATCCAATGAATACGGTATTTGTCGGTGTCCAGAGCATCGATAATGTCGGCTCGTGGTACGTCCAGCATCAGCGAATGCCCCATCGCTAAGGCGACACCGGGCAGCACAGCGGCCAGCACGCGCCACGAAATTCTGTCGTTGCTTTGATCGAGTTCAGTACTCACATCTCACCCGTTCATTTCTGACCGCGCTCGACATCAGCTTCAACCGCTTCCTGTTGCCAGGCCTTGGCGGCCCACTCGGCGTCACCCGGGCCGTGTTCAATTTCCACAGTTACCGATAAGCCAGGTTTGAGTTTTGACCATCGTTCGTCACGCATCACCGCTAATCGTACCGGTACACGCTGCACGACGTAGGTAAATTCGCCGGAAGCTAAATCACGTGGGATGAGCGAGAAATTTGCTCCGGTCGCCGAGCCTACCCACACGACACGGCCGCGGAATGGTTCAGTGTAGGCTTCAAGTTTCAATGTTGCCCAGTTGCCAGGGTTTACGCCTTCCAGCCGTGTTTCTTCCAAATGGACGGTCACATAGAGAAAATCAGGGTTGTAGATGCTGACGATCGGATCGCCGGTGTGAGCATAATCTCCTAAGTGCCGCCATTTTTTGGCGATGATGCCGTCATAAGGCGCAGTGACTTTGGTGTAACTCAGGTTTGTTTTCGCAAGGTCCAATGCCCGCTGGGCTTCGCCGATGTCTTGTTTCCGCTCGGCCACGATCTGCTCGACCACCACGATTTGCGAATCGCCAAGCTTCGCAAGTTCCAGCGCCGCTTCAGTTTCTTTGACCGCGCTTTTGCGGGCAGCCAGTTCTTGTTGCGCGATGTTGATTTGTTGGCGATTTGCCTCGGCCTGTCCGAGTTTTGCATCAGCAATTTTTCGTTCCGCTGTTGCGACATCGCGCACCTTCGTGGCTTCTTGAAAACGGCGTTGAGTGACCGAACCGTCGTTATAAAGCGCGGTATAGCGAGAAAAATCTTCGTTGGCCATCACAAGGGATGCTTCGGTGGCATCAACTGCTTGCTGAGCGACGATTACGGCATCATCGACATCTTGTGTGATCATAGCTACCGCTGCGGCCGCCTTGGCCTGATTATCTTTAGCAGTTGCCACTGCCGCTGCAGCGACGGCAATTTGTTGCGGCACTTGCTGCTTTAGTAAGGTTAAATCCGCTTCCGATTTTGCTAAGGCAGCCTTGGCCACTTCGAGCTTTGCTGTGGCCAAATCAACTTCGCGCTGGTAGATGGAGGGGTCGACAATCGCAAGGACTTGCCCTTTTTTCACCAGTTCTTGTTCTTGTACAAACATGGTGACGATTTCACCGGCTACCTGCGGGGCAAGATTTGCTAGATGCGATTCGATAAATGCATCCATGCTGACCGAATGCGTGAACCGACGCTGCACGAACTCAAGGCCCCAAATGCCGCCGGCAATTGCCAAGGCCAAAAGCACGGCAAAGGTGATAAGCGCACGAATGCTTGGACGAAATCGAGCCATAAACCGCCAAGATAGAATCGCAACGGAATTCAAACAGCGAATTAAATCGCTCTAATTTGATTTCGGCGAATTACGACATCGACGACGACTGGCTGCGAGTATTTATCAATCAAGCGGATGTTGCAGCGACAACAGGCAGCGTAAACGCTACAATCGCTACGATTTGTGGCGATTTTGTTGATGCCAGACCAGACGCAGTGCTCCGCGGATATTCATCCACGGCTATTTTCTGTCTTCTGCTTTCAGCCTTCCGCTTGTTGCCCCTTTACTCTTCTTCCTCTTCTTTCGCCAAAACAGCTTTTTCGATGATCGACTTTTGCACTTGGCCGGGTACCACGTCGTAATG
>CAZIGP010000068.1:2449-11327 GCA_964538425.1 uncultured Pirellulales bacterium
CCATCGTATAGCTACCTTGGCCGCCGGTCATGCTCGAAAGGCTGCGGGCATAGGTGGTCACTTCCGCGAGCGGCACTTGGGCAGTGACCGTTTGCAAATCGCCGCCGGCCGATTCCATGCCTAGCACGCGTCCACGGCGACCCGACATATCACTGTTCACGTCGCCGACTTTGCCACTGGGTACGGTAATATGCAGAATCACGACTGGTTCTAACAACGCGGGTTTCGCTTCTTGAAAAACATTGCGGAAAGCCATCGAACCAGCAGTTTTGAACGCGGCTTCCGAACTATCGACGTCGTGGTATTTGCCGAAGTGGACATCCACGCCGACGTTTTGCACTTGATACCCCGCGATGACGCCGCGATCGAGCCGTTCCAAAAATCCTTTTTCCACAGCAGGCAAAAAATTGTTAGGAATCGTACCGCCGACGATCGAATCAACCCACAAGAAGTTGAATTTCGGGTGGTAATGAAACTCACGCATATGTGGAAAATTTGCTTTTGTACAGAACTCGGTAGGATTCGTATCCTTTGGAAATGGGAACATGCGGATATGTACTTCGCCAAATTGTCCGCGGCCGCCGCTTTGTTTTTTGTGACGATAACTGCCGTCGGCCTTCTGCTGCACGGTTTCGCGGTAGGGAATTTTGGGTTCTTTGACGTCAACTTCAACTTTATCGCGGCGTTTTAGCCGTTCGCGCAAAATCATCAAATGCAATTCGCTCATCCCCGTCATCACTAGTTCTTTAGTCTGTGGGTCACGGTCGATGTGGAACGTAGCATCTTCTTCCACGATTTTGTGCAATGCACCAGAGAGCTTTGCTTCATCGCCTCGCGCCTTGGGAACTGCGGCCAGGCCAACCATCGGCGTGGGAAATTTAATCGGTGGCATCACATGGCTGCCCAACGACGAGCCGGTGTGGATGTCTTCGGTCTTGGCGATGGCCACAATATCGCCTGCCGAGGCTGATTCAATGGGCTTGTTTTCGCTGCCTTGCGATTCCAAAAGCGGCCCGAGCTTGATGTTCTTCTTGACGCCGGCAACATGCACGCTTTCGTCTTTTTTAATGGTGCCACTATAAACGCGCACAAAGCTGAGTTTTTGCACGAAGGGGTCGATGCGCGTACGCCACACTTGGGCCACCAATGGGCCAGTAGGATTCGGCTTAATTTCGACTTCTTCTCCAGCTTCGTTCTTTGCTTTGTGAAGTAGCATGTCGGGTGAAAGTGAGCAGAGCGCAAATGCCTCGAGCAATTCTTTCAGGCCTACACCTGTTTTTGCGGCGACGCAAATAATGGGAATTAAATGACCGTGTGCAACCGACTCGTCAATCAAGCGAACCGTATCTGCTTCACTGGGAAGTTGGCCTTCAAAATATTTGGCCAGCATTTCTTCTTCAGTTTCAACAATGTTTTCGATCAAGGCTTGATTGACTTCGGCAGGATTCATCAAAGCTCCTGCGGCGTCGGCCGGCGGCTTGAGCGTGCTGACAACACCTTTGAAGTCGTGCCCCGTTCCTACCGGCAAATTAAGCGGTACGCATTCCTTGCCCCACATTTCCTGGATGGTGTTAATGAGCTTTGGAAAATCGATGTTCTCAGTATCCATCTTGCTGATGACAATCATGCGGCCAAGGCCTGCTTTGCCGGCTTCTTGAAACACGCGCCGGGTATTCACTTCGATGCCAGAATGAGCATTAATGACGATGGCGGCGGTCTCGATGGCCCGCATTGCACCGATGGCCTGGCCGATGAAATCGGGATAGCCCGGCGTATCGATCAGATTGAAGTGTTTGCCCGCATAATCAAAATGCGTGACGGCTGCTTCGATCGAATATTTATGATGTTTTTCTTCCTCATCGAAATCACAAACGCTGGTGCCATCATCCACACTGGCGGGCCGAGTGACTGCTCCGGTCAGGTTCAAGATTTTATCGACCAGCGTCGTTTTGCCCGATGAACCATGACCGCAAAGTACAATGTTGCGAATGTTCTGCACGTCGTATTTCGACATAAGGGCAGTTCCTTCTGATAAGAAAAGGGAGTGTGGTGTCAGTGGTCAGTCGTGGGTTGTCGCAAGCAGTGCTGCTTGCAATTGACAACCGATGAATGGCAACTGACATCCGCTACCTCTATGCCGCAGCTAGCGCCTCGGCCAGCGTTAATGTCCCTTCATATAAAGCCCGGCCGATGATCGCTCCGGCCATGGGAATCTGAGCGAGTGCAGCCACGTCGGCCGCAGTAGTAACTCCGCCGGAAGCGACAACCGGCAAGCGAACCGCTTCTTTCATCGCACGCATCGCGGCAACGTTGGGACCGGCCAGCATGCCATCCTTGGCGATGTCGGTGTAGATGATTGCGGCCAGGGGTTCGCCATCAAACTGTTTGGCCAATTCGATTGCCGACGTCTTGCTGGTTTGCAGCCAACCATCGGTGGCCACCAGCCCGTCGCGCGCGTCGATGCCTAGAGCCAACTTACCAGGAAACTCTCGCACGATGCCGCGGAACCAATCCGTTTCACGCAAGGCCTTGGTGCCAATGACCAACCGAGCGAGACCTAAATCGAGCAAATCACAAATCGTGGCTTCATCGCGAATGCCACCGCCAAGCTCGCAAGGCACCGATACGGCACTAAGAATGGCCTCGATGCTCGACACGTTTGCAGGCCGGCCATCGCGTGCACCGTCGAGGTCAACTAAATGCAAACAGGTAGCTCCTTGGGCGACCATTTGACGAGCCATCGCTGCGGGATCATCAGCAAACACGGTCTCGCGGCCATAGTCCCCTTGCTGCAAGCGCACACATTTTCCACCGCGCAAATCGATAGCAGGCCAGATCTCCATAGCCGAAAAAACTCCCCCCGACTTCTCACCGCAATTAAGAAAAACAGGAACTTGAAATATGCCACAGGCCGGAGCGCGAAGCAAGGGTTATGGCTTTCAGTTCCTCGATTTACGGCTCTTGTACCACTTCGCCACCGTCGCGGGTGAACATCTTTTTTAGCGTTTCGGTATCGATAGAGCGAGGGAACGCACTAACGTGTCCATCTGCGAAGACAACGTTAAAAAGGCCGCCCTGCCAAAGGCCGCCGAAATCGTTCGTGTCGATTTCCTTTTCCGAGTCGAATTCCCAATCTTCCGGCTTAGTCCAAGGAACGGCTTTGTCGGGTGCCACTTCGACGACGGTAATCGTTTTGCTGGTTCCGTCAAAGAATTTTCCTAGCCCGATTCCTTCTTGGCCTTCAAAAGCGGCTCCTTTGCCAACGACCGCCAGATACAATGTCTTTCCAGGTTGATTGAATTTGGGATGCTTGTAAACATTGGGCATACGCTCGATCAGTTTTTTGTTGTGTTCGCTGTCCCAAGGCTCGTCCAGGTGAAATTCTTTGAACAGTTCACCTTCCTCCATTTCGGGAAGCAAGTACACTCGCCAACTCAAAAGAGGCTTACCGTCTTTATCGTAAGTGGCGGCAGCGGGCATCTTTTTAAGTTTATCTTCGTGGTTCATCAAACCCAGCGCAATTTGCTTAAGATTATTTTGTGATTGATTCCGTCGCGCCGCTTCATTCGAAATCGTTATTGCAGGAAGCATTTGTATCGACAGCAAGCTAATTTCAGGAATCCCCACTTTGAGTTCGCCATTCATCGTTACGTGATTGCCAACAGCTTTAGGATCGAGTGCGACGACAACAGCATCGCTCAATCGCTCGATGTATTTGACAACAGCCTCGTTGATATCACGCGCTTCATCGTCAGCGTCCTCCATGATCATCGCCGAAACTTGCGCAACGAGTGTGATTCTCGCGTCTTGCAGGCCTCTTTTAACGACTTCTAAAACATTTTTAGCCGTTTCCGAATCAACGGTTCCAAGCATTATTTGCAAGTCAATACCGTTGTTGTCGTCTCCTTTCAAGTTTGCCGTAAATTTCACCGTGTCCACGGTCATGGGCAAATCAAGGACATCGCTAAACATCGCAGGCATTTCGTCGTGAAGAAATTGCAATGTTTCTGCAAGCATGGGACGTGTTGGTTCGATCGCCCAATAAATCGCTGCGTCAGAAGAATTATCGGCGGAGGTTAATAGCTTATGCAGCGGCCCATCACCCGGTTTTGCAGAGAGCAACCACGAAAAATCCTCGTTAAGATTAGTCAACAAGACGGTTCGATCATCGACGAAAACAATACTCATGTCCAATGGCGAGTTTGCCTTTCGAACCCGGTGATTTTCGATTTTTTCATCTTTACCTTCGGAGGTAATCTTGTCCGCGATGGTGTCGGCATCGATTGGTCGCTGGAATCGCAAGATGAAACCAAAAGGTTGATCATTACCGTCAGCCTTGGGTATGCCTAAGACATAGATCACTTGCTCAAGATCGAGCGGGTCGAAACCGAGGGTTTGCTTACCGAATGCCGTGAGCACCTCGGTGGGCCACAGCTTTGCCTGAGGCAAAGTAAACATGCGTCGCGGATGAGCGACAAAGGCCATCACCGCATCGTTCGAGATGTATTTCAGATCCAGCTTTTTACCCTCAGATGTGGCAACGTTTTGAGCAAGCAGCACGTCTGCGGGCAAGCTGATGAGCGCAATCACCACAACAATTCGGCACAACATAACAAATTCCTTTTTTCAGTTATTTGATTCGAACTCCGGTCATTGGGCTGGTACAACCTCGCCACCATTGCGAGTGAACATTGCCTTCAGCGTTTCTGGATCGAGAGAGCGAGACAGCGCCCGAACCGATCCATCGGCAAATGCCACATTGAAAACATTCCCCGGCATCAATCCGCCAAAGTCGTTCATGTCTATTTGTTTTTCCGGATCAAATTCCCAATCTGCTGGTTTCGTCCACTCAACCGCTTTGGCTGGAACAATTTCAACGACTAGGATGGTATGGCTCGTGCCATCAGTGAAGGAGCGTATTTTTGTGCCGTCTTTTTCCTCGAAGGCTGCGCCTTTTCCCACAATCGCTTGGTACAAAGTCTTACCCGGTTGATTGAATTTCGGATGCTGGTAAACGGCGGGCATCTTTTCGATAAGTTTCTTGTTGTGCTCGCTGTCCCATGGTTCATCGAGATGAAACTGGTCGTAAAGCGCTTGCTCTTCAAGATAGGGCAACATATGAACTCGCCAGCTCAGCAGTGGCTTGCCGTGGGCATCGTAACTGGCGTTCGGTGGAAACTCCCTTCTTGCAGAATGGTGGTTGTGCAAACTCAAAGCAATTTGCTTGAGGTTGTTTTGTGATTGCGCGCGTCGCGCCGCGTCACGTGCCGATGACACGGCCGGCAGCAACAAACCCGTTAACACCCCGGCCTCGGCGACACCGGCTTTTAAGTCGGTCTTCATGCTCACATAATTGCCTGTGTGCTTGGGTTCCAATGTTGCCGAGACAGCATCTCCCAAGCGATTCAAGTATTTCATGGTCGCCTCTTTCAACTCGCGATTTTCCGGGTCGTCGGACACCACGCCTGCAGCCTGTAGCATAAGCAGGCTCCGAGCGTCTTGCAGAGCGCGTTGGATGACGGTAGCGACGTTGCCAGCGGTTGTCGCGTCGGCGGCTTCGAGCTTTAAGTCCAATCGCAAATTGTTGGCCGATTCACCTGCAACGTTTGCCGACAACTGCACCGTATCCACGGTCATCGGCAAATCGAACAAGTCGCTAAACATGGGTGGAGCCGAACGTTGCATCATCGGCAACACACCGGCTAGCAAGGGCCGCATAGGTTCCATCGCTAAATAAGCCGTAGCTGTTGGCGAATCGTCTGCCGATTGCAGCAGCTTGTGCAACGGACCGTCGCCGGGTTTAGCTGCAAGCATCCATGACAAATCTTGAGGATTGGCAATCAGCACGGTTCGCTCATCGGCAAATACGATACTCGGTTCAAATTTTGAGGTAGCAAGTCGCGCAGACCGTCCTTCGACCTTTTCATCGGTACCATCGGGCACAATTTTTTCCGACATCGACACAGCATTCACCGGTTGTCGAAATCGGAGAATCGCTCCTACCGGTGGCGGTCCACCACCTTGCGGAAGACCGGCGACACCGATTACTTGTTCCAGCTCCAAGGGATCGAAGCCAACCTCTTTTTTGCCGAGGGCAGAAAAAACCTCAGTAGGCCACAAACTAGCTTGCGGCGAAGTCAGCATCCGCCGCGGGTGCGCAACCAAGGCCGCAACGGCGTCATCAGGGATAAATGCCAAATCGAGTTTTTTTCCTTGTACTTTGGCGGCTTCTTGAGCAACAAGGCAATCGGTAGACAAAACAACGAGTAAAAACATCCCTAAAATTCGATGTAACATTGAGGATTCTCTCTTTTAAGAAAATGTTCGAATCAATCTAATTACGGAAAAAATTATTGGAAAGAGTCACGACGAAAACAACCAGGCTATCTTACAGTTCGAAAAAACCTCTCGTTTCTTGCGCACTTTCCAAAGATTTAGACGTTTGGCGCAGCAGAGTCAAATACGTCCTTGCAAATTTTGAGTAAATTCTGGCTACTAAGCTAACCTTATCAGAAACAGGTCTTTGCTACCGCTGCTGGTGAGATTGACCGTTCCTTCGCCGCTATCAAGGGCCAGCGATTCAAAGAAATGGCCCAGGGCATAAAGCTTGTCGCTATCATCGACGGCAATTGCACGGCCGCGGTCGGCTCCAGTTCCGCCGATGGCCTTTGCCGATTTGTAACTGCCGCCGGAGCTAAGCCGCAAGAAAAAGGCATCGGTGCTGCCGTGGCTCGATTGGTTGCTAGTACTGCTGCTTGGATTGAAATCCACCGTGCCACTAAAGTCGCCGATGACGGCAATATCGCCGCCGGATAGCCGTGTGATGCCGCGGCCTCGGTCATCTCCGCTACTGCCAACACGCTTACCCCATGAATAGTTGCCGCTAGAGTTCAGTTTTACGATAAATGCATCGTTTGAGCCGGCGCTAGTAACATTCATCGTGCTGCTGCCGGGGTCGAGATCTGCCTTGCCGGCGAAGTAGCCTGTAAGATAGGCGTTACTGCTTGGGTCGACCACGACGCCGTGCCCTTCATCGTTGGAACTGCCGCCAAACTTCCGGGCATACGAATAACTTCCGCTGGAACTAAACCGTGCGAGGAAGGCATCTTTACTGCCGGCGCTGGTGAGACTGTTGGTGGTGCTGCTGGGATTGAAATCTACCGCGCCGGTAAAGCTGCCGGTAACATACACACGGTTGGATGCATCTGTTGTTATCGCCGTGCCGCGATCAGCCCCTGTGCCGCCGATTTGCTTGGCCCAACTGGTGCTGCCGCCACTGGTGAGCCGCAGCACAAAAATGTCGCTCGTACCTTTGCTCTGTAGGTTGAGTGTGGAACTGGAGGCATCGAAATCGACGGTACCGGCAAATTGGCCGGTGACATACACTTTGTTGTCAGAACTGATGGCGATGCCGTAACCGATGTCGGCACTGCTGCTGGAACTGCTGGTGTTGCCGTAGTTGCGCGCCCAGCGATAGTTGCCGCTACTGGTATAACTGGCGACAAAAATGTCAAACCCGCCGCGACTGGTGAGATTTTTGGTTGTGGAACTGGGATCGAAATCGACCGTGCCTTGGAACATGCCAGTGACATAAAGATTGTTGCTGGAATCGCGGGCGATGCCCAGGCCTCGATCATCACCTGTGCCTCCAATGGTGTGTTGCCAAACAATAGCGCCAAAGCGATCGTACTTGGCTAAATAAACATCACCGGTCTTGGTACTGGTGGAATCGCTTGCGCTATCGGCATATTTCAAAATGCCGACAACGTAGCTATTGCCGCTGGAATCGACCACGACGCCGCGCCCTTCGTCGTCAGGATTCGCACCATTCTGGCCGGCGGCGATGCCAAGGGAGGCGTTGACGGCGGAGGCGGTCACGTCGGAAACGCTGCCCGCGTAGCTGGCGTCGCCTTCGAACACCACATAAAAGTTATGGGTGCCACCGCTGAGGTTGGCCGTTTGGAACGTAGCTTCGCCGTTAGCATCTAGCGTGCGAATACCGAGTTTCTTATCTCCATCGTAAAAGGCCACGGTGCCGGTGGCGACGGGATCGCTGCTTGCCTGCACTTGCCCCGAAGCAAACGCTCGCTGAACTTGTTGACCGAACAACTTGCCCACCGATACAGCGATACCGCGTACCAATTTCGAGATGGAACTGACAACGACATCGACGGCCGATTCCGAGCTGGCGGCCGTCACGTTATTGGCAAAATCGAATGTCGTACCGACAACTCCCTTCGTTTCAGTGGCCGTAGCGCTGATGACCGTGGCACCGGACGGCAGGTTGTTCGAGGCAAAATTGAACAGCGCAATGCCAAACTCGTTGGTGGTTACTTCCAAATTGTCGATGAAGTATTGACCTTCGCCGGAACCCGACGGATCGCCCTCGACGTTGGCATAAAACTGAATGGTGTAGAGCGTGTCTTTCTTTCCTCCCGCCAGCCAACCCGCCAATTCCAAAGTGTTGTCGGTTATCGTGGGGACCGAGAGCGTCGGGCGAACGCTACGCGCGGCGTAATCTCCCGCAAGTAAAATGGCTTTGCCGCCATTGTTGACGATGGCATTTCGCTCTACTTCCACCGCCTGGCTGCCATTCTGAATCAAAATGGCGTCCTGGACGTGCCCGGCAAGTACGTTGGAATGTTCGTCGGATGGACCGCCGATCGTAATTTCGGTGGAGTCGTTCACCGAAATGCCGTAGCCCGGCGTCGTCAAAGTGCCGGATCCGACATAACCAAAGTAATTTGCCACGACCACCACGTTGGTGGAGTCTTGAATGAGCAGGTTAAAGACCGTGGCCCCGGCGAAATAGTTGCGATGCCCGGTTTCACCAACTTTCGTGACTCCGGCATGGCTCAGCAGGACGCCCACTTCATTT
>CAZIGP010000069.1:0-8975 GCA_964538425.1 uncultured Pirellulales bacterium
GGAGTTTCCGCTAGGCGTGTTGTGCTTGGTGACGGGCGTAAGCGGTTCCGGTAAAAGTACCCTAATGGAAGATACATTGTATCCGGCACTGCGGCGACGAATGCGGCTTGAAGCCCCTAAGCCTGCGCCGCATGGGGATGTTTTTGGCGACGGGCAGTTGAACGAAGTAATTCTTGTGGATCAAGATCCAATCGGCCGCTCACCGCGGTCGAATCCGGTAACTTACATCAAAGCGTTCGATGAAATTCGCAACGTGTTTGCCGAAACATTGGAAGCTCGCACGCGAAATTACTCGGCCAGCCATTTTAGTTTCAATGTCGATGGTGGACGTTGCACGGCTTGCAATGGCGATGGTTACATCGAGATCGACATGCAGTTTCTGGCCGATGTGTTCATGAAATGTAGTCAATGCCAAGGCAAGCGTTATCGGCCCGAAATTTTGAAGATTAAGTATCGCGGCCGCGATATTGCCGAAGTGTTAGAGATGACTGTTCGTGAGGCGTTCACGTTCTTTCGCGGATGCCCGAAGGTACAAACAAAGTTAAAGTTGTTGATCGATGTGGGGCTCGACTATTTGCGGCTAGGCCAACCTGCCAATACACTTTCTGGCGGCGAGGCCCAACGATTGAAGCTTGCTGGCTATATGTCAGCAGCCAAGCGGAATCGTTCGCTGTTTATTTTGGATGAACCGACTACTGGGTTACATTTTGCCGACGTGGTGCAATTAATCGACTGCTTCGACGCGCTCTTGGCCGTAGGGCATTCGCTGATTGTCGTCGAACACAACATGCAAATGATGAAGGCGGCAGATTGGATTATCGATCTAGGCCCCGGCGCAGCGGATGAAGGCGGAAAAATTGTGGCGCAAGGATCGCCGGAACTGATTGCAAACTGTAAGGAATCTGCGACGGGCCGGTTGCTGGCAGCGGCGCTGGCGCGTGGCGCACAAGAAGCGTCTGCTTAGTGGGGAATGTAGAATGAAAGAGTCAAAAAACGCCTTGAATCTTGGCAACATTCCCCATTCCTCATTCCCCATTCCCCATTCATTCCTGCAGCGCCTCGACGTTTTCTCTGGCGCTGCCAATCCTGCCGAAGCACGAATTTATGCGCGACTGGAGCTATCGGACGACGAATTGAATCAAAACTTGCAACTTAACGGTCGTATCGTGGGTCCGGAGTGTGCCTTCTCTCATACGCTGCCGGCACGGATGACAATGATGGATCGCAGTTTAGGCAACACGTTGCTACTAGAGGCAGTTGTTCCCGACCCTTGTTTTTGGACGACAGAGCTGACGTTCTTATATCGTGCACAATTAGAACTGCGATCCAGCAAAGAAACCATCGCGAAATACGAACGAACCGTGGGTATTCGTCGGCTGGGTGTACGTGATGGTGGGTTGCATTTTGATGGCAAGCGATTTGTATTGCGAGCCATTAACAGAAAGCAGGCGGCTGGCAGCGAACGAGATGAAGATGGATTTTGTCGTGAGACTTGGACGGCGATACTCGTTTCGGATCCGGATGAAAGGCTTTGCGAATTTGCCAGCCGCAATGGGATGCTACTCATCGCAAACGTCACCAAAGATTTTACCGTTGAACTGCGCCGTCTATCTCAATGGCCGGCGGTCGCTATGGCAATTCTCAACGGCGAAGTGAGTTTGCCGGCAAACGTTCAGGAAATTGCCCGTAATCTACTATTGGCTCAGCAGTTCGAAGTAAATCAACCGTTGCGGTTGGCGGAGTGGGCTCAAATTGCCGTGATAGAAGTTGCTGAAGCACAAGCATTCGCAGGTAAAATCAAGAAGTGTGACTTGCCGATCATTGCATATCGGCCACAATTTGAATTAGCTACCGTCGAGTTAAGTCGTGCAGAATGCGATAAGTTGCAACGCGACTTAGCTTCGTGGGGCGATTTTGCGGGATACCTTGTTTAAAGCTACGTCGCCGATGAATTCACTCGATCGTTATGCCAGGCAAATGCGTTACCCGCCAATTGGCGAAGAAGGTCAGCGACGTTTGTTGGCTAGCCGTGCGCTACTGTGTGGTTGTGGGGCACTTGGTAGTGTAATTGCAAATACTTTAGCCCGCGCTGGAGTTGGCAAATTACGAATCGTTGATCGAGACTTTCTTGAACTAAACAACTTGCAACGGCAAGTTATTTATGACGAAGCGGATGTCACCGCCGCATTACCAAAAGCCATTGCCGCCGCAGAAAAATTGCGGCGGATCAACGGCGAAATCGAAATCGAACCCATCGTTGCTGATGTTTCGGCGGGTAATATTTTGTCGCTTGCCGAGAATTGTGACATTATTCTCGACGGTTTGGATAATTTTGAAACGCGGTTTCTCATCAACGAAGCAGCCGTCAAATTACAATTGCCGTGGATTTATGGCGGTTGCATTGGCGCTGAAGGACAAACGCTGACAATTCTGCCAGGCCAGCCACCGTGTTTTCGCTGTATAATGGCCGAACCGCCGCCACCAGGTTCTACTCCCACTTGCGATACCGCTGGTATTCTTGGCCCGGCGGTTAATGTCGTTGCATCGATTCAAGCTTGCGAAGCAATCAAGATTCTTACCGGCAATCAAGCTGCTGCCAGTCAATCACTAACGGTCATTGATCTGTGGGACAACCGCATCCGACAACTCAGCCTCGACAAATTGCGAAGTGGCAATGGCTGCCCTACGTGTCGTGGCGAAGAATTCCCTTGGTTAACCGGCCAGCGTGGCAGTCACGCGGCGGTGTTATGTGGACGGAATTCTGTGCAGCTTAATCCAAGCCACGATAACGCGGCAGAAACCATCTCGCTTGACATAATTGCCGAAAAACTTGCTGCCGTGGGAACTGTGACTCGCAATAAATATCTGCTGCGAGTAACGATTGGCGATTATACGATCACGCTATTTCCTGACGGCCGAGCAATCATTAGTGGTACAAGCGAGATTAGTGAAGCTCGCACAGTGTATGCAAAATATGTGGGTAATTGAGAACAGTTCGCAACTAAATTTTACCCTCGGCCGCCTTCGCAGCAGGTTTCGCAGATTTGGTGGCACTGTGAGCAAATCAGCTTGCCACGGATTTCGATGAGATGGCCGCTACAGACAGGACAAGCCGGTCTTGCGGCCATTGTCGAACAATTGTTCGGTGGCGACGATTGGGTCGGTTCCAAATTATCGCAACTCAATGAATTCATTTTTTATTTTAACGCATGTCCATATCGCAGCTTAATCCACCTGCTGCAGGGACATAGCAATGCGTTACGTAGTCGGCCACCATGCGGTGAGAACTAAACCGCCACGCCAGCGAACTGATGCTGTTGATCATGCGCTGAATCCATTGTCGCGGCAGGCCGTCACTATCGCGGTCATAGAATAGTGGAATAACTTCCTGTTCCAACACGCGATAGAGATCTTCGCCGTCGCGCCGATCACCGATTTCGTCGGAAACGTGCGTAGTGCCGTGACCGATGGCAAAACCATTCTTGCCATCGTAAGCTTCGGCCCACCAACCGTCGAGAATCGACAAATTCAATGCGCCGTTGAGCACGGCTTTCTCACCGCTCGTACCAGAAGCTTCAAGCGGACGCCGTGGATTGTTGAGCCATACGTCGACACCTTGCACTAAATGCCGTGTGACGTTGATATCGTAGTCTTCAACAAACACGACGCGGCCAGCAAATCGCGGATCGTGCCGGAGGTTGGCAATTTTACGGATCAGCCGTTTGCCAGGTTCGTCGGCAGGATGTGCTTTTCCAGCATAGATAATTTGAATTGGCCGCTGCGGATCGTTCACGAGCGCTGCCAATCGATCCAGGTCGCTCAAAATCAAATCCGATCGCTTGTAAGTGGCGAATCGCCGAGCAAAGCCGATTGTTAATATATTAGGATCGAGCAGATTACGCGCCATTTCTACTGCTTCGTCACTTTCACCGCGGCGACGGCACTGCCGGCTCACGCGGCGGCGGACAAACTGCAGCAACAAGTTTTTAAGGGCATAATGCGTTTCCCACAATTCGCCAGGATCGCAGCGATACAGGTCTTGCCAGATTTCCGGTTCACCCATGCGGCGAATCCAGTCAGCTACAAAAATCCGGTCGTAAAGCTGTTGCATGTTCCACGCCAGCCACGAAGGAATATGTACGCCATTCGTGATGTGACCGATAGGAATTTCTTCCTCAACCCGCCATGGCCAGAGGTGTGCCCACATGCGGCGTGACACGTGTCCGTGTAATGCACTCACAGCGTTCGCACGCCGCGAGAGTTTTAACCCTAGGACGGTCATGCAAAAGCTTTCGCCCTCATTATGCGGTTCGACGCGACCAAGGCCCATCAGTTGTTGCAGTGAAATGCCAAGCGAGTCGCGCGTAGGCCCAAGATGCTCTTCGATGAGACCGCCGTCGAATCGATCGTGACCGGCCGGCACCGGCGTATGAGTGGTAAAGACGGTATGCTGAGCAACTTCCCGCAAAGCATCATCGAAACTCTGCCCGTCGTCATGCATTCGTTCGCGGATTGCTTCGAGCGTGGCAAATACACTGTGGCCTTCGTTCAGATGATAAACGCCCGGATAAATACCTAGTGCTCGTAGTGCTTTCACGCCACCGACACCAAGAATCAATTCTTGGCGAATTCGCACGCGATGATCGCCGCCGTACAGCCGACTGGTTAATTCACGATCTTCCGGCTTGTTGCCATCGACGTCGCAATCGAGCAAGTATAAATCGACACGGCCAACGTGCATTAGCCACACTTTGGCAAACAGTGGACCGGTGCGGGTATCGACGCGCACTGTGATGGGATTGCCATCTTTGCCAAGCGCCGGCTCCATTGGCACGTTTTCGACTTTTGTGTCGAGATATTCTTCTTGTTGATAACCGTCGATATCTAAGTGCTGTTTGAAATACCCTTGATCGTAAAACAGTCCGATTGCTACTAGAGGTACACCCAAACCGCTGGCACTTTTAATGTGGTCGCCCGAAAGCACACCGAGGCCGCCGGAGTAAATTGGCACCGATTCATGAATGCCAAACTCAGCCGAGAAATAAGCCACGGGTTTCGAGCCAAGCACGCCTGCATGGGTAGTTCCCCAGGTAGTGCGTGGCCCGATGTATTCTTTCATTCGTCGATAGGCATGATTGATGCGGCTGTAAAGCACTAACTCTGCCGCGCGCATTTCCAGCCGTTCGGGAGTAAATTCGGCCAATAGCGCGATGGGATTATGATCTAGCTGTCGCCAGCGGATCGGGTCCAAATCGCGAAACAAATTCACAACTTCTGGATGCCAACTCCACCACAAGTTGCGCGCGATTGCTTGACACTTGTCATAAAGCGTTTGCGGAGAGAATTCCGCAAGGCTCGGTTTACGAGAGGAAACCGAGGCTGGTTCAATCTCAATTTGACTCATACGATGTCCATCCACCCGCCACCAAAGTTCAGTCCCTTGTGCGAGTTCCTTCCTCGCAGCCGAAGACACCACCGATTATATCGGTGCTGGCGCGAGCTTGCGACCCCTGGTTGGAAGCGAAAGTAGATTAGAGGGGAAGGCAAGAAGGGAGAATGGGAACATAGGAAAAAGAGCGTGCGAATCCGCTCTTCCTCTCCCGTTTTATTTGGCTTAATTTCTCCCCTTCTTCGCTGCTTAATTGATGTTTTCTATTTATGTGCGGGCAGTACATCTTGAATCACTTCGCCCGATTGGGGCACGTCACCGCGGTAATCTTCACCCAAAAACGCAGCTAGCGTTGCGGCAATTTGGCTTTGTGTGACCAGTTGGCAATTCTTTCGTTCACCCAAGGCCGGTGTGTCTGGTCCCAAAAAAGCCATCCAAATGTATTCGGCGCCTTCGATATCTTTACCATGATTCTTCCAATCGACTCGACCTGAGCCTCGGCCGTGATCGGTGGTAATAATGAGCGTCGTCTTATCACGATACTGCTCAATCGATTGCAGAAGTTCCCAGAGCCGCTGAATGTAACTATCGACTGCATGCGCCGAGGTAAGCAAGTGGTCGTAGCGTCCTCGATGACCCCAGTGATCAGTTTCTAAAAGACCTATGTAGAACACCCGCGGCTGGTATCGCAGCAAATGCTCGCGTGCAGCCTGAAATAAAAATGAATCAATGACTTCCGCTCTGTTAGGTTGAGTGGTGTCGGCGATCAATTCATTCAGCAGTTCTTGTTTTGCATTTGGTTTTTTCTCAGGCACAGATTCCCACCCGCCCATGACCGGAAAGCCACACCGTTCCCGATTGATGATGTAAGGGATAACATCCCAAGCACTAAATGCAGCAACTTTGCTTTGGTAAGTTGGCTTGCGATGCAACCATTCCAATACCGTAACATTCTTGTTGGGCTTTTTATCGTTGCTGTCGATTTTGGGATCATTGGCTCCGGTCAAGATTTCGTTGTATCCGGGATAAGAAAACTTCATCTTATTGGTGATCTGCACCTGGCTGCCTTCCAACACGTTGCCGAAGATTTGCCCTTCACTCGCAATTTTGCTCCAGACGAATGGCATTAAAGCTTGGCGACGTTCTTCGGGTGTTTCCCGCCAAAATTTCTGTTCAATGTCTTTTACATGCTCAACACCACCCACTTCTTTATCGATCAGCGTTTTTTCAGCTCCGGTAAAAAGTTCCTGCCAACGAAAACCATCCGTAGTGATGAGAATCACATTTTTTGTCTTTAATTCTGCCGCGAAGGAAATACTGGCTGCGAGCAAAAATCCAAATATCAAAATGTTAATTTTAATGTTCGATGTCATGCGATGTGATTATCTTGAAAAAGAAACAGCAAAAAATGTTCATGCCAAATTTGTAAGGGCACTAACTTGACTAAGTTTATACTACTCAAGCTTTCGATGTTAGCGTCGATATTCTGCAACGAGAAAATCTTGCATTAGGCCTCGGGCGGTATTTGGTGTAAATCAATTAGTACAAACTGAGCAAAACTTGTGATTAAGCCCCCAAACGGGAGTTGCCATGAAGTTAAAGAAGACAACACAGATGGCCTGCCGACAAACAGGAAACTGAAGGCTGATTACGACTTATGTTTTAATAAAATTTTTATGTCGATCTTAACACCTTTTTTATGCGATCTCGGATAGCATGGGGCGATGTTTGAAAGGGAACAAATATGAACGATTTCTCTATTTTCTTAATTTGCGCAGTGTTTGCCGGGCTGACTTGGGGGCTGCTAGCGCTGTCCGACTGGCTGCTCGGACAACAAAAATGACCCGTCTCTTAGGAACCGAATGATGAACGGTACAGAACTGGTTGGATTGTTGGTTAGCATCGGTCTGCTGGCCTACTTGGTCATTGCCTTGCTTAAGCCGGAGTGGTTCGCATGACAACGAATGATTGGATTCAGTTTGCCTTATACTTTGGCGCATTACTCGCCGTGACGAAACCGCTGGGCGCCTTTATGGCGCGAGTCTATCAAGGGCAACCCTGTGGTCTCGACCGAGGGCTCGGTTGGCTGGAGCGAGGACTCTACCGACTAAGCGGCATCGACCCTCACCAAGAGATGTCGTGGAGGCAATACGCCGTTGCGATGTTGCTGTTCAACGCAGTGGGTTTTGTTACCGTGTATGTCGTGCTGCG
The DNA here is from genome assembly GCA_964538425.1 of uncultured Pirellulales bacterium. Lineage (GTDB taxonomy): Bacteria > Planctomycetota > Planctomycetia > Pirellulales > JADZDJ01 > JADZDJ01. The sequence continues at coordinate 7,601 of CAZIGP010000069.1, forward strand.
CTTGCAGGGAATGCTGCCGCTTAATCCACAAGGATTTGCCGGCAACAGCCCCGATCTTGCCTTCGATACCGCGGCGAGCTTTGCCAGTAACACAAACTGGCAAAGCTACGGCGGAGAAACGACGCTGAGCTATTTGTCGCAGATGCTAGCGCTCACAGTGCAGAACTTTGTTTCAGCAGCTTCTGGGATGGCGGTTCTTGTGGCCCTCATTCGTGGTATCGCTCGGCGATCCTCTGCCACACTCGGAAATTTTTGGTACGACCTCGTTCGATCCACGGTCTATATCCTGCTACCACTATCCATCATTTTCGCACTCGCCTTGGTCTCTCAGGGAGTAATCCAGAATCTGAAGTCTTACGAAACAGTTCACCTTGTTCAGCCCACCGCAGGGCCAGACGGGCAACCAATTGCCGAAAGCACCTTAGCAATGGGACCGGCCGCTTCGCAGATTGCCATCAAGCAGTTGGGCACCAATGGTGGCGGGTTCTTCAATGTAAACTCCGCCCATCCGTATGAGAACTCGACACCCCTTTCCAACTTTTTAGAAGTTCTTGCGATCCTGCTAATTCCTGCCGGCCTTTGCTACACCTTCGGTGTCATGGTCAACGACCGTCGGCAAGGATGGGCGGTGTGGGCTGCAATGTTTGTCATCATTATTCCGCTGACCTTGTTTGCGATTTGGCAAGAACAATCGGGAGTGCCGGCATACAACAACCTCGGGGTGGATCAAATCGCATCCGCGACGCAGTCGGGCGGCAATATGGAAGGCAAGGAAACCCGATTCGGCATCGTCAATTCGGCAATTTGGGCGTCGGCAACGACAGCAGCCTCCAACGGTAGCGTGAACTCGATGCACGACTCCTACACGCCGCTCGGTGGGCTTGTGCCCATGTGGCTGATGCAACTCGGCGAAATCATTTTTGGCGGTGTCGGTAGCGGTCTCTATGGCATGTTGATGTTCGTCATCGTTGCCGTGTTCATTGCCGGTTTGATGATGGGGCGCACGCCGGAGTATTTGGGAAAGAAGATCGAAGCGTTTGAAATGAAAATGGCTTCGTTGGTGATTCTTGTTCCTCCGCTGGTTGTCCTTGTCGGCACAGCGGTCGCAGTTTCCGGGGCAGGACTCAAGTATCCGGCAATCGATCCAGCAACAAACGCGGAGATTGTCAAAGATAATTTGAACAATCCCGGTGCGCACGGATTCTCAGAAGTGCTGTATGCATTTTCCTCTGCCGGCAATAACAACGGAAGTACTTTCGCCGGCCTGACGGCCAATGAACCGTTCTACAATGTCGCCCTGGGGCTGGCCATGTTGATCTCGCGATACTGGCTGGCGATTCCCACACTAGCCATCGCCGGGTCGTTGGCCCGCAGG
>CAZIGP010000069.1:8985-11323 GCA_964538425.1 uncultured Pirellulales bacterium
AAAATACACGCCACCTAGTGCAGGCACATTGCCTACACATCGGCCGCTCTTTGTGGCGATGTTGGTTGGAACGATCGTACTTGTGGGCGCTCTGACTTTTGTTCCCGCATTGGCACTTGGTCCCATTGTTGAACACCTGCAAATGCTGACGCCCCAATAGCCTCCAATTCAATTTTGGCATGAGAGATTAGAGATTTATGTCCGTAACGACAAAAACTCGCCCATTGTTCGATCCGCCGATTGTGCGCCGCGCACTCGTGGATGCGTTTCGCAAGCTTGATCCGCGCAGGCAAGTCCGCAATTCAGTGATGTTCACGGTATTCGTGGGCAGCATTCTAACAACGGGGCTTGGAATTCAAGCTGCGCTCAGTCATGGCGAAGAATCTGCGGCATTTATTTTCGGAATTTCCGCTTGGTTGTGGTTTACTGTTTTGTTTGCAAACTTTGCCGAAGCCATGGCCGAAGGACGCGGTAAAGCTCAGGCCGATTCGCTGCGTGCCAGCCGACGCGATGTTCAAGCAAAAAAGCTCAACGAACCCAGATACGGCGCTTCGCATGTGTTAACGCCGGCTTCGCAGCTAAGAAAGGGAAATGCCGTCCTGGTCGAAGCCGGCGAGTACATTCCCGGCGATGGCGAAGTCATCGAAGGGGTCGCATCAGTCGATGAAAGCGCCGTTACAGGAGAGAGTGCTCCGGTCATCCGCGAAAGTGGCGGCGACCGCAGCAGCGTCACCGGTGGCACGCGTGTACTTTCCGACTGGCTCGTCGTGCGCATCACTGCCAATCCCGGTGAAACGTTTTTGGACCGAATGATTGGCCTAGTTGAAGGTGCAAAACGGCAAAAAACGCCGAACGAAATCGCCTTGGATATCCTGCTGGCCGCAATGACAATAATTTTCCTGTTCGTCTGCGCCACACTGCTGCCATTCTCCAATTACAGCGTCCATGCTGCAGGGGTTGGCACGCCGATCACGGTTACCGTCCTCGTAGCATTACTTGTCTGCCTGATTCCCACCACCATCGGCGGCTTACTTTCGGCTATCGGCATCGCAGGCATGGATCGCATGATCCAGGCGAATGTAATCGCCATGTCGGGGCGGGCTGTGGAAGCGGCTGGAGACGTCGACGTTTTGCTGCTCGATAAAACGGGCACCATCACGCTCGGAAATCGCCAAGCGGTAGAACTGATTCCAGCACCCGGTGTGGAGATATCGGCGCTCGCCGACACGGCACAGTTGGCTTCTCTCGCCGACGAAACCCCCGAAGGCCGCAGTGTGGTCGTTCTGGCAAAAGAGAAATACGGCCTGCGGGGTCGAAACATCCATGATTTGGGCGCAAGTTTCATTCCCTTTACCGCGCAAACTCGACTCAGCGGCATTGATTTTGACGGCCGGCAAATTCGCAAAGGAGCAGCGGAAGCCATCGACAGCTTTGTCCGTGACCACGGAGGGCATGTCGCACCCCAGGTTCAACAAACGGTCGAATCGATCGCGAAGCAAGGAGGAACGCCCCTTGTCGTCGCCGATGGTGAGCGAGCCTTGGGGACCATTTATCTCAAGGACATCGTGAAAGGGGGCATCAAAGAACGATTTGCAGAACTTCGCCGGATGGGAATCAAAACGGTGATGATAACGGGTGACAATCCACTCACGGCTACCGCTATTGCCGCCGAAGCCGGCGTCGATGATTTTCTGGCGCAGGCGACTCCTGAAGCAAAACTGAAAATGATCCGTGAGCATCAAGCTGGCGGACGCTTGGTTGCGATGACCGGTGATGGAACCAACGATGCTCCTGCATTGGCACAAGCTGATGTGGCTGTTGCGATGAATTCTGGAACACAGGCAGCCAAAGAAGCTGGCAACATGGTCGATCTAGATTCCAACCCAACGAAGCTGATTGAGATTGTCGAAATTGGCAAGCAGTTGCTGATCACGCGCGGCTCGCTGACCACCTTTAGCTTGGCAAACGACGTGGCGAAATACTTCGCAATTATCCCGGCGGCTTTTTCGACGACCTATCCTGTGCTTGATAAACTGAACATCATGCGGCTGGCAACGCCTTCAAGTGCCATCTTGTCAGCCGTGATTTTCAATGCCCTTGTTATCGTGGCGTTGATCCCGCTAGCGCTGAAAGGTGTGAAATACCGCGCAGTCGGGGCTGCAAAGTTGCTGCGCGACAACCTGTTGATCTATGGCCTGGGTGGCCTGATCGTACCGTTCATCGGTATCAAACTAATCGACATGCTGTTAGTGTTATTTGGTCTGGCAAAATGAGGAAACCATGCTCGCTGAATTACGAAAAGTGCTGATCATCTTTGGCTTACTGACGCTGGTCACCG
>CAZIGP010000070.1:0-11319 GCA_964538425.1 uncultured Pirellulales bacterium
ATCGATGCCCCAACGAATGCCAGCCGTATTCAACCAGCGATACTGGTCTGCTTTGCCGTTATGGTTTTCGTCGATATCACGGTAGATTTCGATGCCGTCCTTAAAATAGCTCCAACGATCGACGATGTTATCGCCGTTCGTGTCGACGAATTCTCGTAACACTTCGCCGTTTGGACTGCGAACAACCCAACCGGTTTGGCCGCTAAGTTTTTCTGCTTTGATCGTGCATTTCGACACGTCAGCCCCTGGCGGAACGTCGTACTCGACGTCTTTTTGAATCGGAGCAAGCTTCAATGCCTGCTCAACACTGGGTGCGGCAGCCGACGCAAAAATCGGTAACGCGCAAACCGTGGAAAAAGAAACAACGGCAGGAAATATACGACGTAATTTCAAACCCATCGAATGCCATCCTTTATGAGTAAGGCGGGAAAAATGGGGATTTATGCAGGTGGGAACCAAGTACGGACGATTGAGCTACGTGGCAATGGCAGAGTTCAGCGACAGGCGCGAACTTCGACCCTGCTATCTTTGTCGGCCTAAAGGGGCAATCCGCATCAGCCTGGAATACCGATTTTTCCATGCAAGCAGCCTTTAACGTGGTAAATGAGGGGGCCTTTGACAGCAGAATTTCGGCTAATAAAATACGCTATTCTGCTTAAGTGCAGATTTAGCCGGTTCTTACCATGCCAAAGCCCAGAGGTTACTGCCCTGGGCTTCTTTGGTCGGTAAACCCGCCAAGCGCGCATAGCTCAGTTGGTTAGAGCGCCACCCTGATAAGGTGGAGGTCCTTAGTTCGAATCTAAGTGCGCGCACTGACTTGTGTATCAACTAATGCACAAGCGAGGAGAAATCGAGTATACATCGCCTGGCTTAAGCGTCAGGCTGGCATGTATTCGGGGGCGTAGCTCAACTGATAGAGCACCGCGTTTGCAACGCGGGGGTTGCCGGTTTGAGTCCGGTCGCCTCCACTTAAAACCCTGCCTGGAAACGGGCAGGGTTTTTCATTTTACTCTGCCGGAGATGGCTGGGCCGGAGGTGGCTGGCTTCATGCCAGCCGTTTGATTCCAAGCATAGGAGCGAGAGCGGCGACAATCTGGGCACTGTTTCCTCGTGACCCAATTTGCTCGGCCGCACGGCGACTACGTGCTTTCATCGCCGCTAAATCGTATTTGCCGGCTGTGATGTCGTTTAACAGTTCGCACAGTTCATTGACATTTCCTGGTGCGATAATCCATCCACAATCATATTGGCGAATGATATCAGCCAATTCACATTCATGGCCGCAAATGAGCAAGAGAGGTGCGCCGATGGCCAAAAATGTAAACGCCTTACTTGGCACTGCCAGTCCCGCCACGTTATCTTCGAGCGATACTAGCGCTACATCGGCCGCACTCAGCGAATAACGTAATTGTTTCTCAGGCACTAAATCCAGAAAGGTGGCATTCTCTAGTTTCCGCTGTTTGATTTGTTCACGCACTTCGTTGGCGCGCGGTCCGCCACCGATGAACATAAAATGCACACCACGTTGCGATTGCATTCGTTCCGCTGCTGCAAGCATTGAACCAAGATCGTGTCCAATCCCCATATTGCCCGAGTACATGATTGTTAGCTTGCTAAGTTGATTGTGTTCTCGAGCAAAAGGATTCTCAAATTTCGGCAGCGGTCGCAATTCATTGATATCTGCCCACGGATAAATCGCGAGGATTTTACCGGCTACCGTTCGGCTGGCATCGAATTGACGGCCAAGATTGGTGGCCATGTGCGAATCAAGCGTAATCACCACTTCGGCACGCTGAAAAGCGAGGCGATTAAACCACCGCCAAATGCGCGCGATCAAACCTCGCGGCCGCAGCATGCCTAGGTTTACTAGAAAATCTGGATAAATGTCATACACGATGACTGCATATCGCTGCCCACGAAGCAATCGGTGAAACCAACCAAGCCATGGCAAAATCGGTGGATTTGTAAAATACAAAACCGGCGTTTTTCGTGACCAACGAAACAGCCAAAAAAATGCGCGCCACCAATATCGCAGCCAAGACCAAAGTCGTGCCACATTTCCCTTTCGTTGCACGTGTGGCGAAGCAGCATGAAGTTCGATAAGGGGCGTCGAGCCACGAGCCAGCGTATCGATCTGTCCCGTGAGAATGGCAACCGGTCCAATCCGCCCAGCGATGTCCTCTGCAGTTTCCCAAGCCAGCCGCCCGCACATCTGATTTAGCACAAGCAATTGCGGTGGTTCAGGATAACTTTGGCTCACAGCGTTATTCTCAGTGGGAGAACAATCTCCAATTTCATTTTAGAAACGGAATTATCCAGACTTTGCTATACGTAAAATTATTTAGCGTTTTTTCCTGCAACGGCGTCAAAGTCTGCTTTCACCATCATTTGCACCAGTTCTTCAAAGGAAACTCTCGGCTGCCAACCTAAAAGTCGCTTAGCTTTTGAGGCATCGCCCAAGAGAAAATCAACTTCGGCCGGACGAAAATAGAGTGGATCAACCGCCACCAGAGTTCGTCCGTCGGGGCCAATTCCTTCTTCACCCTTACCTTCGCCACGCCACTTCAGCGGTAAACCAACTTGCGAAAAAGCCAAATCGCAAAATTCTCGAACCGAATGCGTCTCGCCACTGGCAATCACAAAATCTTCGGGCTGTTTATACTGCATCATTCTCCACATCGCTTCGACATAATCGCCGGCAAATCCCCAATCGCGCTTGGCGTTGAGATTGCCTAGATACAATTTCTGCTGTAATCCGTGAGCAATCTTTGCAACGGCACGCGTAATTTTGCGCGTGACAAATGTCTCACCGCGGCGAGGTGATTCATGATTAAATAAGATGCCATTCACCGCAAATATGCCGTGTGCTTCACGATAATTGCGAGTGATATGAAATGCATACGCTTTCGCACAAGCATAAGGACTGCGTGGATAAAGAGGCGTCGTTTCTTTCTGAGGCGTTTCAACCACTTTGCCATAAATTTCGGACGATGAAGCTTCATAAAATCGAGCTTGCAATTGCAATTCGCGCATCGCTTCCAAAAGCCGGACACAACCTAAACCAGTTACATCCGAAGTATATTCCGGAATCTCGAACGATACCTTCACGTGCGATTGTGCACCGAGATTGTAGATTTCATCCGGCTGCACAATCTTAAGAATGCGATTGAGTGCCGACCCATCGCTCAAGTCACCGAACATCAGCCGCAACCGAACATCAGGATCGTGTGGATCTTGATAAAGATGATCGATACGTCCAGTATTAAACGACGATGATCGTCGTATCATGCCCCAGACTTCGTAACCTTTGTCGAGAAGCAACTCGGCAAGATACGAACCGTCTTGACCAGTTACACCGGTAACAAGAGCACGCTTTCCATTTTTCGGCAGACGCTGTGGCATTGGTGGCTTCAAGCCTGAACCTCACGCATGATTTTATCCACCTTTGTCACTTGACGGCTGCCGGCAGCGAATTCGTTTTTTGCCTCGCGCAAATTACTACCAGTCTTTCGGCGAGCCTTAGTCACCATGCGTCGATGCAAAATAGCGACCATTGTTTCTTGCTCGTCATCCGACAATTGTTTAACCGCGTCAAGAACTTTGCCAAACGGAATTTGCTTTGACATACATTTCTCTCCCTTTTGCCACCTATTCTTAATCTTACCTCAAATTCGACCATTTTTGCGATGTCTATTTTTGATGTTGTTAGAATTTTCACGGCTTTTATGTAGAAATCTTCCTTAGGCGGAGTAGCATAATTTTTAGCTGTTCGGTAGCTGCAATTCTTAGTTCGGTCGTTGCCTCATTCGGTAATCGGCTTTCAAGAATAGCCAGCATTTCCTCAGCCGATTTGTCGGTGGCGCAAACGATAAAGATGTAGCCAAACTTAGCTTCGTATTCATCATTCAACTTTGCTAACTGTCGTAAAACTGCTTCCGATGCAACGGCTACACCGGCTTGCTCATCGCCAGCCCACTGTCGAGTATTTGCAAATTTGGCCTTGAGTGAGTCGACATTGCCAATCTTTGGATGCGCTGCAAAAGCCTCGAGCCAATCGTCGCGCCCGAGCTCCCACCAACAGCGAGCGGCAGTTTGTAACACCGCGCTATCATCGGTAAATGGTCGCGCGGCAATCATTGCTTTGCACCATTGAAGTGAGGCGCAGCACTTGACCAAGGCTTCGTGAATTAAATCGTTATCTGTACTGTTGAAATATTCGTTAAGGCTCATGAAAACCTTTACCGCGAACAAAGGTGTGTTTAACCCAGCCGGTCAATTCAGCACCATCGTATGGCGTAATTTTATGCCGATGGTAAAGCTTTTCTGCATTTACTTGCCACCGGGCTTCAGGATCCCAAATCACCAGGTCGGCATCGTAACCCGTTGCGATTTTACCTTTGCGATTTTGAAGACCGACCAAGGTTGCGGGATTTTTGGACAGCCAGTCAAACAATTGATGGAGTGTGATGCCGCGACGTGAAGCCTCCGTCCAGACAATTGGCAGTGTTAGTTGCAAGGAAGCTATTCCACCCCAGGCTTCCATAAAATTGCCCGAATACAAACACTTCATCTCAGCTGGACAAGGGGAATGATCGGAGCCGATAGTGTCGATCACGCCTCGCTGCAAGGCGTCCCACAGCAATTCACGATGCCGCCGCTCGCGAATCGGAGGGGCGCATTTGTATTGCGTTGCTCGATCTGGAATTTGTTCAGCCGTGAAATATAAATAATGGGAACAGGTTTCCACGGTGAGTGGCAAGCTTTTACGCTTGGCAGCTTCAATCATTGGTAAGGCATCTGCATTGGCCAGATGAACGATGTGAATATGACAACCGGTGTCGTCACATAGCTCAATCAGCATTTCAATTGCATCTGTTTCCCACTTGGGAGGTCTTGAGGCAAGATAATCTGTATATTGGTGAGCTTCTATCGGGTGTGGTGCCGAGGTATTGGCCAATTCAGCATGAACAAGCAAAGGCCGATTATGTTTGGCAAGAATGAGGGCGGCGGCGTGCAAATTGGTAAGCGTTGCTGCTGGAAATTCCTCTAAACCTGAGTGACATAAAAACGCTTTAATTCCCAGGACACCGGCATCCAGCAGTGGCTCGATTTGTTCGGCATTGCCCGGAACCACGCCGCCATAAAAACCGACGTCGACCAAACATTTGCCCACCGCCGCCATCCGTTTGGCCTCGAGCGCCGCCACCGTAGTTGTTACCGGAGTGCTATTCAGCGGCATGTCGACCAGCATCGTTATTCCACCCGCTACTGCTGCTTGCGTGGCGGTTTGAAATCCCTCCCATTCAGTACGACCAGGCTCATTGATGTGAACGTGGGCATCGACTATCCCAGGCGCAATCACTAAGTTTCCAAAATCCTCGCACGGAAAATCGGGTGGTGTCTCTACTGAGTTTATTACACCAACAATTCGCTCACCCTCAATCAGCACAGTTGCGGCTTCCACGCCATGAGGCAAAACCACGCGACGGCTGGCCAGCGCAAATTTGTTTTGGAATGCTAACACTCAAAGTTATTCCTACACAACTTTTGCCAACAGAATCCAGTGACTAAGTGCCACCAATTTCTATTAGCATAATATTAGAGACGATTGGTGTTCCCTCTTACGATGTCAATCTTTTCTAGCGATCGTCGCGCTAATCTTGCCAAATGGTTCGCTTGTGGGCACAAATACTTCGTTAGGATTTTTCAAGCCGAAAGGCGTAAGATCTGCCAACAAGTGATGCTGATTTGGCATTGTGATTTCAATTTCGTCGATCAACGAACAAGCTGCAAATGCTGCTCGAGCCATTTCATACAACGTGTGTTGAACTGACTTGCTAAATTGATTTGCAAAGACATCAATGAGTGCCGCTCGAATCTTTTGTCGAGCCGCCGACCAATCAGCCGACAAATCGTTACAAGGCCAATGTGCTTCAATTGCCGTGGCAAAAATACGGTCCTCGGCTGGTTTTAGCGTCGTGTATTCATCTTGCACATAGTCGACAAAACTCGATCCGGTGGTTTTCAGTACTTGCAGATCACAAAGCCCTGAAGACATGGAAATGCCTTTGGCTCGATCGGCTTTGACAATACAAGTAAATCGCTCGCTACCACTACCAACAAAGGTATGATCGTGCTGCTTGCCGGAAAATGTGATTCGCGACCACAGCTTTTCTTCACAACGAATCTGTGCCCGGCTGATCTGTGGATAGGTTTCTAAAAAATGTTTACTTAATGCTTGTGCAAAAACTTCGATCGCCTTGATATCGCTACGGCTAGCTAGTACGTAAACCGTATTTTTCATCGTGTCGGTCGGCACGATTTGCGAATTATCAGCAGCGGAATAAGACGGGATGAAATCGCCGTCGAGTTCAATCCATACGGTCAGGTCGATAAATTCATGCCGTGAACCCTTACGATGAATTCTTGACAAGCGAACCTGCGATTTTCCATAAGATTGCTGAACCACAACAGGAGCTGACATGTTATTTCCTCGCATTCTCAAGCTAGCGTTCAATCTGCTACAATCTCGCGATTCTGCAAATAGTTTAACGCCTTAAAGCAATTGTCAGTAGCCAACCACCAATTGTTGTGCATTAACGCCTGACAACGAATAACTGATAGCTAACCCATATTTTACCAGCTCCCATGATCACTCCCCGCACGCTCAAAGGCTTTCGCGATTATCTACCAGAACAGATGATTCCGCGCGAACGGCTAATCGCTACCGCCCAACGAGTTTATCGTAGCTATGGATTTATTCCGATTGATAAACCGGCACTTGAATATCTGTAAATTTTATCTGGAAAAGGGGGCGAGGAATCGGACAAGCAAATGTACCGCTTCACCGATCATGGCGGCCGGGAAGTGGGAATGCGATTCGATCTGACCGTGCCATTGGCGCGGTTTGCTGCCGAGCACTTTGCCGAACTTGGTACGCCATTCAAGAGGTATCACATTGCGACTGTTTGGCGAGGCGAAAACACACAGCGCGGACGATACCGTGAATTCATGCAGTGCGATTTCGACACGATCGGAACGCTTTCACCAGTGGCCGATATTGAAACGGCACTTGTCATTCACGATTTGCTTCGAGCAATCGGCTTCGACCAGTTCACGATTCATGTGAATAATCGCATGGTATTGAATGGCCTGCTGGCAAAGCTGAGCCTTGCAGAAAAATCCAAGGCAGTTTTGATAGCGCTCGATAAAGTTCACAAGATCGGTCCGGAAAAAGTTGCTGCAGAAATGGCGGCAACAGCTGGGGCAACCGCGGAACAAGCGAGCCAGGTGCTCCAATTAGCAGAAGTAAAAGGCACAAACGAACAAGTGCTAAAGCAACTGGCAGTGTTAATCGCTGGTAATGAAACTGGCGAAGCAGGTGTTGCCCGTCTTAATGAATTACTAACCGCCGTGCAAGCAGCAGGTATTTCCTCTGAGCGAATTACAATCGATGCAGCGATCGCCCGCGGCCTCGATTACTACACCGGGACAATTTTTGAAACGTTTCTCGACGCGCTGCCAACACTCGGCAGCATTTGCTCAGGCGGACGCTACGACAATCTCGCTGCGCTTTATACCAATCAACAACTACCCGGCATTGGTGCTTCGTTAGGATTAGATCGCTTGCTGGCCGGTATGGAAGAACTTGGCATGTTGCCAAAAGTTTCAACACCAGCCGAAATATTTATTCCGTACTTTGATGCCGCACGACTGCACGATTATTTGCGATTAGCTGCTAAGCTTCGCGCGGCTGGTTTTGGTGTCGAAGTATTTCCTGAACCCAAAAAACTTGGTCAGCAACTTAAATATGCAGACCGTCGTGGATTCCGCGTGGCATTGGTTGCTGGGGAAAACGAATTTGTGGCAGGCAACATCCAGGTAAAAAATCTGGCAACAACAACCAGTGAAATCGTTTCTTTGTCGGCGGAGGCCACCGAACTCATCGCAACGTTAAACAAACTTCTTCTGGCCTAGACGTACGGTTCTGCAAACGAAAGCTGTGCTAGCAGAGCACTGTGCTTCCGTATCCACCCATTCTCTCTGTTTTCACGTCGATTGCCTTACAACCATGCAAGCTAGTTAATTTGTATCGGTTGTAGCGATTGCACTGCCGATGAGATATGCCTGCTGTCAGGCTTCCTATAGCCAAGCAAATGTAGAGGCAGCGTTTATTGGCCGCCGTACCTTCTCGTCGGTACTGTCTATGTGCATTCGCTTTGTTTCCAAGTTTTTTACCTTGTTGTTGCTTTTCGTATCGTTCTATGTTCGCGTTTCGCAAGGGCAGCAAACTGGGCCCTCAACCGAAGTGGCGTCGTCATCAAATGCCACCCAACCTGATCTTCAAGCGATTCTCGCCAGACTGGAACAACAAGAAGCCGAGTTGCAAGAACTTCGTTCGCGACTAGGAATGGCTTCTGCAAGTGGCCAATCAAACAACGGATCATCTTTTGCAGCGGCATCTTACCCAATCGAGAATACAACTCGTGACATCAACTTTGAATTGCATCAGCGAATTGAATCCCTGGAAAAGCGTCTTGAACAACAAACCGCTGCGCCAGCCGCAGAAGCAAAGCAACCGTACGAAATCGGCAGCGACAAGAAGCTAACTGCCTTTTGGAATAATGGCTTGGAGCTTAAAAACGCCACCGGCGACTATCGTATTCATATCGGCGGGGCAACTAACTTTGATATTAACGCTTTCGACACCGACCCTTTCTTGGAAGTGCCACATGTCGATGGTGGCATCGGTCCTAATCCCGATTCGATGCAAATTCGTCGCGGCCGGATTACGATCGATGGCACTTTTTACGAAGTAATTGAATTCAAAACGGAATACGAATTCGCAAACTTTTTGACTCAAGCACAACCAAACGTTCAAGCACCAGTCGCCAACTCGCCGGGATTCACCGACTTTTGGATTCAATGGAAAAAGCTGCCTGTCGTCGGCAATATTCGTGCGGGCAATCAAAAAGAACCGCTCGGAATGGAACACATGATGAGCTTTAAGTTCACCGATTTTTCGGAGCGGTCTTATCTACAAGATATGGTATTTGGGCCATTCAATAACGGCTTTAATCCTGGTATTTCGATGTTCAATATCAGTGACGACGAACGTTGGACATGGGCTATCGGCGGTTTCGGTAACAACTCCGATCCATGGGGTTATAGCATCGGCGACGATTGGGCACTTACCGGTAGAACCACTTACCTGCTGTATTATGATGAGCCGTCCAATGGTCGATATCTTTGGGAAATTGGTGCGGCGGGAAGCGTGCGGAAGCCCGACGAAGACATTGTGAGAATTCGGACCCGCGGTAACATTCGCAGCGGACCGCCGGGCGCAATCAATCCCATTTATGCCGACTCGGGCAATATCTTGGCGAGTCAACAAGAAATTTTGGCGTTGGAATCAGCAATGCAATGGGGGCGTTTGTCGTTGCAAGGCGAATATGTAGGCACGTGGGTCGAAGGCGCTATTCAGCCGTTTTTGACGCCGCCAAGTGCTTTGCCCCCCAACGGCCCGCCGGTGGCAAGGGGAACGCCGTTCTTTCAAGGCGGCTATGTTTCATTAATGTATTTTCTGACTGGCGAAAACCGTAATTACAACAAACAATTAGCAGCTCTTGATCGAGTTGTTCCCAGCGAAAACTTTTTTTGGGTTGATTCTGCCGGCGGACACTGTTGGGGATGGGGTGCTTGGCAAATCGGAGCAAGGCTTTCATTCGCCGACTTGAACGATAACGGCATCAATGGCGGTCAGCTCAATTCCTGTACTTTTGGTGTCAATTGGTTCCTCAATCCAAATTCAAAAGTCCAGTTTAATTACGACATTACACACCGCAGCCAAGTTCAAAACGTGGCGGCGGGCAACATTGATGCATTCGGCGCACGATTTGCTTACGACTTCTAAACGCCGAATCGATGAGTTGTCTCATCCATCTTTGACGGAAGAAAGGCTGCAAGAATTCGCATTGCTGCCTCTTAGTTCAAAAACACGGGTAGTCCATACGCCGGCGATTGAACCGAGAAATGCTCCTGCCACAACATCACCCACGAAATGATAGTTATCGCCAACCAGGCCGATGACGACGGCCGTCACAACAATCACTACTAGCCAACGAAACTTTGGCCAAGCAATCCACACGACGGACATGGCTCCACAAATCACCGTAGTGTGGCCTGACGGAAACGAACCATAATCGTCGTTTCCATGGAACCAGCGAAATGTGTAGTCGTCGTTGCCAATCAACGATAAATTGTTGTTTCTCCACGTTTCTGGCCACGGCCGGCCAAAAACGACTTTTAGTTGCTCGCCAATGCCGATCACAACCATCACGCTAAGCGCTGCGGCTAATAAAACCAATTCCCATCGATGCCAAGGCCCAAAAGCTCGCCGCAGCACCAGCAAGGCAATGGCTATTGGTGCGGCATCTTCCAAACGCGGACTAATGTATGTGGGCCATTTAAGCCAGTGGTGCTCACCAATCTTTTGATCATAAACCCAGCGAGCCACTCGCCAGTCGACGAACACATAGCACAATGCCACTACAGCCGCACAGATCAGCAGCGACCAAGCCGTTTTGATTAACAGCTGCCGATCCACCGGCGGTCTCGAAACTTGCAGCAATGGTTCAGTTCTCAACATGAATTAACGTCAACGATTAAGGAAGCTTGCGATATTTACCGTTTCTGCGATCTGTGCTCAAAAACTACTTTGCCGAATCGTAGCGTTAATCGGCGACAGAATGCAAACCTTATGCTACGCTTGCTAAGCAGCAGGTCGCGCCGGTCGAAACGGTTTTGCCGGTGGTGCCGACTTGCTCCTGATTCACGTCGTCGCATTAGGGAATTACCCATGAATACGAAGATTGCATTGGCTTTCAGCGTTGCCTTACTGGTGGCGGCCGCGAGTTGGAGTGGTTGGGAAACAACGGCCTCAGGACAAGACGATGCCAAAGCGAACCCGCAAGCAAACGCCGATGCTTTAAAAAAGGCCAAGATCGCCTACGCTCAAGCGGTGCTGAATGTTGCCCAAGCCGACGTAAACAAAGCTCGCGAAGCCAACAGCCGAGTCGCAGATACGATTCCAAGAGTCATTCTTCGTGGATTGGAGAACGACGTCGCAGTAGGGACGGCTCGTTTGCAAGGCCTGCTGGGCGCCACTCGTAATGGTGAAAACCCTTACATCATGTCTGCAAAGGAATCGCTGACTTTCGCTGAAGAAAGCCTGCAACAAGCGACAACCGCAAACGCACGTGCTCCCGGCGCTGTCAGCCGCGGTGAAGTTGAACGCCGCCAGGCCGACGTGGAGCTGGC
>CAZIGP010000071.1:0-11066 GCA_964538425.1 uncultured Pirellulales bacterium
GGAGGAAATGGCCATTTTTGCTGGCTGTTAAAAAATTCCCATTCTGCGGGACGCAACTCTAGAACCTTTCAAAAGATCAATGCGGGCGGCAAGGCGTTTAAGTTTTGTACCCGCCATCTCGGATAACAAGAAAAGGCTCGATTTAGGCAACGAACCGAAGGTACTGCCTATTGGGCTTATCCTACGCTTTGCACCCCGCCTCGCCTGCCCCACCAAACTTGAAGAGCGTTTCATGAGTTGCTTTAGACTTCGCTTTGCGACAAAACGATCTATTTCTCAGATTTTGGTGGCGGCGCTGGCCGTTTTAGCCGCTCCTGTTTGGGCTGAGGAAGGTTCGGAAGTGAGCAAGCCAGTGGCTACCGACAACTCCTGCGGATGCTCGGGTGCTTACAGCGACTGCTGCTGCGATTCCAATGCTTGCTGCTGCATGCCTGACGATTGTTGCTGTTCCACTTGGTTTGCACGGATTGATGCATTGATACTCACTCGTGATAACGCTTCGATCAATCAGCCTGTGGTGTTGACCGACGACACCGATGAAGTTGTGCTAACAACGCGCGATTTGAACTTCGGCTGGGATGCTGGCCCACGAGCGTTCATTGGCAACTACTATCGGGGTAGCGGTGGTTGGGAACTTGGCTATTTTGGTATCAACGGTCGCACGGCGACCGCAAGTGCTGAAGATCCCAACAATCTGGACATTCCTCCGCCGCTTTCGGCCGTGGCGAACGACTTCGACAATGCCAACGCCATGACGTTGTCGTGGAATTGGCGAATCAATAACGCGGAGTTCAATCTGTTCAACGATTCCGAGCCGTTTCAATTTCTGGCTGGGTTTCGATACTTCAACCTCGACGAACAGTTCAACATTCGTGCAGAAGACGCGGACGGCGACGTGAGCGACTATCACTTGAGCACGAGCAACACTTTGTTCGGTGCTCAAATTGGTGCAAGAGCCTATCGTGAATGGTATCGACTCGGACTCGGCGCAACGGGTAAGGCTGGTATTTTTGGTAACGACGCCATCGAACGGCAAATCGTTCGCGACAATAATAATGTGACGGTGCTGCGGGATGCCCGAGGCCGCGTGACGACCACATCGTTCGTGGGAGACATCGATCTGTTTCTCACCTACCGCATCAGCGATATTTGGCGGCTACGCGGCGGTTATTACTTGCTTTGGGTTTCGGATGTAGCGTTGGCCCCTGATCAGCTCGATTTCAGTTTTAACACTGCCAGCGGCACGCAAGTGCGCGACAGCGGTAGCGTTTTCTTTCATGGTGCGACGGCTGGTATTGAGGCTACGTGGTAGTCGAATTAAGTTTTTCCTCAAGACATTCTAGTTTTAGAAGGCAGGGTAAGAGTGCGCTTTTAGCGCCGACTACACCTGCGTCTGTTCAATAGGCCGCAGTTAGCTTGTAGTCCACGCCGCGCGTTTGGCGTTTCTTGTCCGAAATACCTATACTAGGTGCAAAGCTCACTTGGTCCCGTTGGGCTGACCATAACCATCAGACAACTGCCAACGGCGATCGCTGAATTTGATCGTTAGGCGAGAACACATTGTGGTGCCGTCCGATTCGCGGTATTTCATTAAATGTCGCATTCAAGAACGAAACTTCTGTTCGGTCTCGTAGCTGTCGGAGTCGTGATTATGCTTGGCGGCGTTATCCCGATGGCGCTAGCTCTAGGCGTTTCCAATGCGCTAATCGATGAGGGCGGCATTGAACCGGGCGAATCCGAAATCATAGACGTGTGGGAGGCGTGGGCGTTCTCACCCCGATTCGTGTCGTTAACTCTTTTTGGTCTGGCAATGCTAAGCACACTCTGTTGGTTCGTTCCAAGTCACTACCAAATATGCTATGTCGTCGCCGTCCTTTCAATCATCGGCATTTGCTTGTTTGCGGCCATGTTTATTCAGGGTTGGTTTTTTTCAAGCAAACGGCTCTCAAGCGAGCCCACCACCGCTTCGGCGTCACATTGCCACAAATACATACACCATGAGCTATGACCTTGGAGTTTGGTATCCACACGCGCAACTAAGCGACGCGGATGCTGGGAAACTGTATGTCGGCCTTTGCGAGGGCGTGGTCGAGCATCCGAGAGCGCATTCGGCAGTGGATGCTTTCTACAGCGAATTGACTGCGAAGCACCCAGAGATCGACACAGTTCCTGATGATAGGATTGACGACGCCGACTACTGTCCTTGGAGCTGCGCGCTGGACCATTCGCCAGGACATGTCATCATGTCATGCGCGTGGTCCAAGGCGGAGTATATAGATGGTTTTGTCCGAGCATTAGCCCGCAATCACTGGTTGGCGGTATTCGACCCACAGGCCGGCACGTTTCGGTATCCAAATGAATAATGACGTGGGCTAGCTGGATCAGCAACATACCGCTCCTTCCGTTTCTGATCTTACCGCAACCCTTCCAAGAACCGATCGAAATCGTCATCCGTCTCACTCGATTTCTTTGGCGGCGACGATTCTTTGTCGGATGATGATTCTGGCTCATCAAGCCACTCGAGTTCCTCGATTTCTAGTTCTTCCATTTCGAGCTGACTAACTTCCGATTCGTCGGCTTCGAATTCGAGCGACGATTCTTCTTCGGGCCATTCTTCGGCGTCGTCTAAAGAGTCGCTAAAAGATTTGGCCTTGACGGTCTGCGTGTCGTCGATCGGAATCGTTTCCGACATGGCTGCCTCCGCTGCAGATTTTTCTGGTGCGAGCATTACATCGTCCGGTTCGCCATAAATGGCGCGAAGCGTGATACCGCCGACCGTGAGCAATTCGCCAGGAGCAAGTGGCGCCGATTCCACACGCCGGCCGCCAATGAATGTACCATTGCGAGATCCAAGATCGCGGACCAAGATTCCGCCATCATCTTCGACTAACTCGCAATGCTTGCGGCTCAACAAGCCGTGCGGAAATTTCAAATTGGCTTCGCGCCCGCGACCGATCGTGGCGGGCAAATCGACGGTGTATTCACTCGGGATGAGCTTTGGCTCGATGACGACGAAGGTGGCTTGCATAGATTTCCGTCAACCAGGGAAAAGTTAAATTGGGCCTAAGAAAAGCCATCGGCGTCGGAAGGCAATTCGTGGGCCTCGTAAAGATTACTATATATCCGCCGCCTGCGTCTGACAATTCAATGATAGTCTTGGGGAAGAATCCCCCACAAGAACGTTTCGATATTGGTGCATTTCTTGCCTGTTTTCAGGTAGGATGGAAATGATTCACAATTAACAATTTAGGCCTTGCTATTAGAGCAACAGGCGCGGCTATTGATCACTGCGATAGCCGTCTTGGCGATGCGATGGAAACAAATGCAGCAGCGACATGTGTTTCAATTAAATGTAACCCAAAGATGAAACCTTCATTCAATTTTCTTGACCTATTGCCTTTCCAGTTATTAGGTGGATTGGGATTTGTTTGCACATTGCTTGGGTTTGAAGTTGGAGGTTTATGGTCATTTCTTTGGTTAGCGCTTGCAACATTTTGCTGGATCATGGCAATTCGATCAGTTCCAATGCGTTAGCGATTTTATCGCAAATCCATCGCTAAGATTTGCGTCTGACGATTAATCAACCAGCGCCGGCTGCCAAGCCGTGAAGCGGTCTCTGTTAAACTTTGCCGTCATGCTAGCGCCGCATAAGTGATACAAGCCGCAAGGTTTCACAAATCTTTGCCGGATAACGGGTTTATGCCCTATTTGCAGACCGTTTGGGATAATCCGACTGCCACGGTCGTTCCGAAATTTCCAATAAGCCGTCGTGTCGTGGGCTTGCGCGGTGTTCTGCGCTTTCACCGTCGAATTTAGCGGCAAAATCCGGGCGATTCAGAACCTGCGAATCATGGCAAGGAAAACAGCATGAAGGTGGCATTGGGCGCCGTACTTGTAGCAGCGGGATTGTGTGTGGCGGTGATGATTCGTGCCGATGAAGCGCGATCGCCTATTTCCGGACCCGTAGTACAACCGCTTAATCGACCCGCAGATCGGAACGTGCATCTCGAATACCCCGCATCTGTGGCAGCAACCGCCAATGAATTATCTGCAGGTGCAAGTGATAAGCCCCAAAGCAACGATTTGTTTTCCAAGTTTGGCGAAACATCATCGACGAATGTCACCAATTCGGCTGAAGTCAATCGACCGAGACAACTACCTGCGGTGTATGCGGCCAAACCTAGCTTGCCCGCAGCTGCCGGAGTTCAAACTTCTCAGGAAGCATTCAGCGAAGCGCATCAGCAAACAACGATGACCGGCGATCCGGCGCGCGGAGTGCCATCAAATACAAGTGCGATGGCAGAAACCAACAATACGCCGAGTATTTTGAATTCTACGGCAACATCGCAACCTAATCGGTTGGCTTCCACGAACGAAAAACCATCTGCATGGCAGCCAATTCAAGCGGCATTTCGACAATTGACCGCACCGATTCCAGGCGGCAATACTTCGTCCGCCGCGCCTAATCTACCAACATCAAACGGTAACTCGTCGACTCAAGAAATGCCTTCAGTAAAGCTCGAAGCATTGCCACCGTGGAAAACAGTGCCAGCGCGGATTGAACCTAACATGCATCCTTCGGAAATTATGATGGGGGATGCGGCAAACGTGCCGGGTGAATACACCGGCTATGTTGGCGGGCTGCGAGTTCCTAAAAGCGAGTGCGGATATTGCAGCCCTGCGCCACCATTCGGTTGCTGCACCTGCCAAAGTGTGCGGCAAGGCGGACCAGGTTGTGATAGTGGTGGATGTGGTGAAAGTGGTACCTGCGAATCGTGTAACGGAAATTGTAGCGGCGGATGCAAAGGTGATTGCAAAGGCGGATGCGGAAATAAGGGTGGATGCAATGGCTGCGAAGGTGGCCACTACAGCAACTGGGTGAACGGCAATGGTTTGCCGATTGCTGGAACGCCCGCTTATGGTTCTTGTGTGTTACAAAGGCTCGCTTGTTGCCTATCGACACCGTATCCCGATTGCAGCAACGGCTGCGTCGATTTTTGCCACAGTTGGATCTTTCATGAAGATTGCCATTGGTGCACGAGCAATCACAAATGCCCTGTGCCTGGTTGCCCTGAAAATGTTTACGGTGGGTGCGCAGGAGGCCCAAACGGCTGCGGTTGCGGTTGTGCTCAGTGTGTACCGCCGCCTGATTTGTACTTCACGGTAGATGCAATGATTTTGACTCGCAATAACCAAGCGAACGATCAACCCGTCGTTACCGAAACGGGTACCGACGATACGTTGCTTTCCAGTGACGATTTTAGCTTTGCCTACGAAGCCGGCCCGGGCATCACGTTAGGTTATCGGCCAACCCCATGGGATGCGTGGGAATTAACCTACTTTGGCCTAATGGATTGGGATTCTTCACAATCGCTAACAGGCGCAGCAGATTTGAATCTGCCCGGGGCATTAGGAGCAGCGCTGGATTTGAATTTCGCGAATGCCGATGCGATGAACCTTACCTATTCCAGCGTTATTCATAATGCGGAGGCAAATTACTTCTGGACCTACGGGCAGGTCATGTGGATGGTGGGCTTCCGATACTTCCACTTAGGCGAAGAATTCGATATCACATCGACTGGGCTACTCGGCTCGACGGAATACGATATCAAGACGCGGAACGATTTATACGGCGGGCAGGTTGGTGCTCGTTACCGTGCCGGCTGGGAACGACTAAATTGGGACTTTTTTGGCAAGGCCGGCGCTTTTGGAAACAAGGCTGAGCAGTTGCAGACGGTTTCGAACATCGGCGGCATTCCGATCCGCGATGCCAGCGCAAGTGCCGGCCAATGGGCATTTGTGGGCGACGTTGGAGTAAATTTAACGTATCGCTTTGGCAAGTGCTGGTCGGTGCGCGGTGGTTACAATGCCATGTGGATTGAAGGTGTAGCACTTGCACCTAATCAACTCGATTTCACCGACACATTAACGAGTGGCACCACAATCAACCACAACGGCGGCGTGTTCTTCCACGGAGCACACGCGGGTATTGGGTGCCATTGGTAAGGCTTATTTAAGCCGCCGAATCCGCAGGTTTTTGTACATCACCTTGCTGTCAGGGTCGTGGGCTTGCAAGGCAATGGTGCCTTTGTCGACCACACGGGTGAAATCTTCCCCCGGCTTTTTGCCTTCTGGTTCGGTGTAATCAAGTACGACTTGATCGTCGATTTTCATGACAATGTGCCGGCCTTCGACGCGAATATTGTATTTGAACCATTTGTTGTCTTCGTGCGGGGCTTTCATCACATTTTCGACAGCATATAAGCTGCCAGATTTTTTGGGATCGGCGTGTGTGGCGTTGACTTGGGCTTCATAACCGTATTTCGGCCAACCGCCATCTTGATACTTTGTGTGAAAATAGATTCCTGAGTTGCTCTTGGGCTTCGTCAGGACATCCGTTTCAAACTCGAAATCAACAAATGGTTGGTCCGTTTCAAAATAAACATGCGCCGGTTTGCCGTGTGTTACGATAGCGCCATCTTCCACCTTGATGCTGTCAGCGTTTTCTTTGCTGACTTTCCAACCGTTGAGCGTCTTGCCATCGAACATGTTGATCCAGCCGTTTTTGGTGCTGCTCTCATCGGCACGGGTGACAGTACTGGTAATGGAAGCAAGAAGTAGAAGTGAAACAATTCCAGCCAACATTGTTTTCATAACAGAGCCTGCAAGTTTTTATAGGAAGTTAATATTAAAAGCAAAAACTTAGGTTGCCATTTTAATGGGTGCCTGGCCTCAGGAAAAGAATCTTGTTTTGCTTGAGATCGAACGGATGTGGGCAGATTGTTTGTCCTAAGAGAGAACGTCGTTCACAATTTCACCATGTACGTCAGTCAGGCGGAAATCTCGGCCTTGGAAACGGAAGGTGAGCCGTTTGTGGTCGATGCCAAGCTGATTCAAAATGGTGGCGTTTAAGTCGAAGAAGCTAACCGGCTTTTCGGTGACGTTGTAGCTGAAGTCATCGGTTGCGCCGTAGCTAAAGCCTGGTTTAAACCCGCCGCCGGCTAACCAAAGCGTAAAACAACGAGGATGATGATCGCGGCCGTGCGTTTTTTTGTTGTCGATATCGCCTTGGCCAAAAACAGTGCGCCCGAATTCGCCACCCCAAACAATGATGGTGTCGTCCAGCAAGCCTCGTTGTTTCAGATCTTTCACGAGCGCCGCCGATGCTTGATCGGTGTCTTTACATTGCTCGATGAGTTGAGTTGGCAGGTTTTTGTGTTGATCCCAACCGCTGTGCATCAATTGAATGAATCGTACTCCACGCTCTGAAAGCCGTCGCGCAAGCAAGCAGTTGCGGGCATAAGTGCCCGGTTCTTTGACTTGGGGGCCGTACATTTCCAGTACATGCTCTGGTTCATCGCTGATGTCAGCCAGTTCAGGAATTGAAGACTGCATGCGATACGCCATTTCGTATTGAGCAATGCGTGTAGCGATTTCTGGATCGCCGACTTCTTTCATCTTAAGTTCATTTATCTTGCCGAGATGATCGAGCCAAGTGCGACGAGTTTTGGAGTCGATGCCGTCGGGGTTATTTACATAGAGCACGGGATCTGTGCCCGAGCGGAACTTCACCCCTTGAAATCGCGACGGTAGAAAACCATTGCCCCAATATTGCTCTAAAAACAATTGGCCGCAGGTGCCGTCTTTGTCTCGCGAAGTAAGCACAATGAATGCGGGAAGGTCGGCATTCTCGCTGCCCAGGCCATAGCTGAGCCAGGCGCCGGTGCTAGGGCGGCCGGGCAATTCGCCACCAGTAAGCCAAAACGTGACGGCTGGAGCGTGATTAATAGCATCGGTGTGCATCGACTTAATGATGCACAAGTCGTCGGCAACGGAGCCAGTATGTTCGAGCCAGTCGGATATCCATGTACCACTTTCGCCGCGCTGACGAAACGGCGTGATGCTGGGCAGCACGGCTTTATTTTTTTGCCCCGAAGTCATCGTTGTCAGCCGCTGGCCCATGTGAACCGACTCAGGCAATTCTTGCCCGCGCATAGGCAAAAGATTCGGTTTGTAGTCGAGCAAATCTACTTGTGACGGCGCGCCTGACATCATCAGATAAATAACACGTTTGGCTTTTGGCGCAAAATGTGGCAGACCAGGCAATGCGCTGCTAGCCGATGCGGCTGCACGTGGTTCATCTGCCAGCAAGCCGCACAAGGCGGTAGCACCGAGCGCTAAGCCACTACGACCAAGGAAAGATCGGCGAGTAGAAAGCAGTTGATGTTCTTGAAATGGGTGCATGATGATGTGGCGGAACTTCTTAGAACTAATCCAACAGACAAATAATCGGATGGCTTGTTAACGCAGGATTCTCACTCAGCCTGTGCGTTGGGTTAGTGTGACTTTACTCCTTTGTCAGTGTTTCATCCAAATTCAAAATCAAACCGCTGGCTAAAGTGTAGGCAGCTAGTTCAGTAGGTTCCATGTCTTTGGGAGATGGCGAATCACCTTGGCCGATCAACTTTTCTGCAGCCTGTTTGTCATTCTGGAAATGCTTTTGGAAATCTTCTAAGGCAGCTAGCAGCATGGTGTTTTCTTCATCGTTGGGCTGTCGCGCGGTGCAAAGCCGGAATGCCAAGGCGAGACGGTCTCTTGCATTGTCGGCTTGAGCGAAGACTTTTACCGCCAGGTTGCGTGCCGCTTCAACATGCTGTACGTCGTTCATTAAAAGTAGCGCTTGCAAAGGTGTATTGGTGCGTGGTAATCGCACAGCACAAATTTGCCGTGAGGAGGCGTCGAAGAACATGGTCGGGCTGGCAATGCGACGCCAGAACGTATACAAGCTACGGCGATACAAGCCTTCGCCTTTATCACGTTCGTAGCTGATTTTTCCTAGGCTGGCATCTTCCCAAACGCCGCCAGGCATGTAGGGCTTAACAGGCGGGCCACCAAGCTTTTCGACAAGCAGCCCACTCACTGACAATGCTTGGTCTCGCAATGCATATGCGGATAGGCGGAATCGCGGGCCGCGGGCAAGTAATCGATTTTCGGGATCACGTTCGGTCAATTTCGGGGTTGATTTCGATGACTGCCGATACGCAGCGCTGGTGACCATCAGCCGGTGCATCTTCTTGACATCCCAACCACTTTCGATGAATCGAGTCGCCAGCCAATCGAGCAGTTCCGGATGTGACGGCAGTTCGCCTTGCACGCCAAAATCTTCGGCCGTTTTTACTAACCCTGTGCCGAAGAACATTTGCCAGTAACGATTTACCACAACGCGAGCTGTTAGTGGATGTTTGGGATCAACCAACCAGCGCGCCAGTGCTAATCGATTTTTTGCAACTTCGGCCGGTAGCGATGGCAGAATGGAAGGAACACCGGCTTGAACTTGATCGCCATGTTTATCATAAATGCCACGGATGAGTATCCAAGCATCGCGCGGCTTCGGCAACTCTTCCATCACCATCGTCTCGGGAATGTGATCTTCGTAGTCTTTCAGCGCTTCACGGGCTCGCTTTGCGGTTTGATACAAAGCGCGATCATCGGCAAGTTCTTCCCGGTAAAAGTCTTGAATGGTTTCTCGGTCTGCTTTCGTGCGCTGATCACCGGAATTTGCCAAAGCTCGACGCACTCGGCGAGGCAAGTCTTCGATGTCTTCCTTGGAAAGTGATTCTTCCCATTCACTCTGACCGGCATCCATCTGCGACAGCACCAAATCAAGACGTTTTTGCGCTTCGTCGAGGTCGTTACGCAGTTCCGTCAGTCGTTGCTTAACCTCCGGAGTATCAAGCCGCATCACGGGTTTGGCATTGCCGCCAGCATCAACACCGCCTACTTCAGAAATGTTGTTGAAGAATGAGAATAGTTGATAATATTCGCGCTGTGAGAGAGGGTCGTATTTGTGGTCGTGGCAACGGCAGCAGCCTACGGTCAAGCCCAGCCAAACGGTACCAAGCGTTTCGACACGATCCATCACATAATCGTTGCGCGATTCTTCAGGGATGCGGCCTCCTTCACCATTCAAAGGATGATTGCGATTGAAGCCGGTGGCTAAATGTTGATCGAGTGTGGCGTCGAGCAAAAGATCGCCTGCAAGCTGTTCGATGGTGAATTGATCAAACGGTAGATTGTCGTTCATGGCGCGAGTGACCCAATCTCGCCATGGCCACATGGTACGAGTATTGTCGCCCTGATAGCCATTCGTGTCGGCATAGCGAGCCGCGTCGAGCCATTCCAAGACCATGCGTTCGCCATAGCGGGGTGAGGCGAGTAGCCGATCGACAACTTTTTCGTAAGCCTCGTTCGAATTGTCGGCTAAGAAAGCATCGATTTCTTCAAGTGTAGGAGGCAAGCCGGTCAAATCGAGCGTTACGCGACGAAGTAACGTCGTCTTTTCGGCTTCAGGAGACAGAGTGAGTTTTTCACGCCGCAGCCGATCGACAATAAATGCATCGATCTCATTTTGAATCCTCGATCCTGCAGTTTGTTTATCGGATTCTGGAGCACCAGCTTCCGGCTCTTGCAACGTTGGTACTTCTGGTTTGACGGGCGCTTTGAAAGCCCAATGCGATTCGTACTCTGCGCCCTGTTCAATCCATTGTTTGAGTGTCGCAATCTGCTCGGGCGTTAAAGGTTTCTTCTCGTCCGGCGGCGGCATCACTTCTGACGGGTCGGTCGAAGTGATCCGTCGAATTAATTCACTTTCATCAGGTTTGCCTGGAACGATAGCAAACTGGTCTGAATCCCCCTTGCCTATCGCAGACTCACGGAGGTCAAACCTCATACCACCCTGGCGCTCTGCTTCGTCAGGACCATGGCATTTCAAACACTTGGCGCCAAGAATCGGCCGTACATCGCGTGAGAATTTTACTTTGACATCCTCAGCAATTGCTGAATGTGGCAAGCACACAATCGCTACAATTGCCCCGAATAGAACGCAGCTTCGTGGATGCGTAGGGTTGTTGTTCATCATTTCCAAATTCAACCCGTCGTGATCTAGCTTTCTGAAAAGTGAGTTTCTGAATTCTTGCGAATCCAGCTCACGAAGATCCGAGATGTTAAGAGGCAAGTAGGCGGGGAGGCGGTGTATTCGCCTTTACACCATCATAGCTGAATCGGTT
>CAZIGP010000071.1:11076-11313 GCA_964538425.1 uncultured Pirellulales bacterium
AGAGATTCCTTTTGCACAATTTCGAAAAAATCAACGTTTTTTATCGAAAAACAGCGTCTAAGAACTCTTGCTAATATTAATTTGTATGCGTAGGCGTTGCAAAGTTATCTTGGCATTTGTATCGATTGACAAGTTGAGTTGGCATCGACCCGCGGATTTTTTCCAAATACACAAATTCTATATTGGTGTAAGCTCGAAAAATCCAGACTCGTTTAATCCTGGCTGCAACCAGTCCCA
>CAZIGP010000072.1:0-5118 GCA_964538425.1 uncultured Pirellulales bacterium
TACGGCTTTATTCAGTGAGGCCGATGCTGAACTTGCCGGTTTCGCGCTCCGTGGATTGAGCTGGTTCCACCGACAGATGTTCTTCAGTCACGGCCTCGTCGTGGCTCAAGATCCTCTTACGCCGATGCAGCGCGAAGTGCTGCAGCTACTCCTCTCTGACAAGACCGAGAAAGAAATTGCCACCGAGCTTGGCCAGAGCTTCCACACGACCCACACGCATGTGAAAGAAATCTTTCGCAAATACAATGTCAAAAGCCGTGCCGGCCTGATGGCAGTTTGGTTGGCTTAATGCCGGTGTTATTGCTCGGCCAAGTTTACGCCAGGTAAAAGCCAAATTGGAAGTCGTCTTCGCTTTCGAAGACGTCGTCAACAAGTGTGCCGTCGCTGTTGAAGGAGCGGAGGCGGCCGATGCTGCCGGGGGCGCCTTGGCCGGTGAGAATTTCGTCGAGTGCGTCGAGATCGACATTTTTGGTTGCCACATGAACGGGGGCGTTGCGTCCTTCGCCATTGTTATAGGCAGTGAAGCTTTTGAAGCGCGTGCCGTCGGCGTTATACATTTCGACGCGGCCGCGGCCGTTCACGCCGTTGCCAACGATGATCTCAGGTGTGGCATCGCCGCGCACGTTGCCGACGGCGACGAATACGCCGCCGCGGTCGTCGGTGTTGAAGGGGCGAATCTCGAGCGTGAATGGGAGCAGCGTGATTGGTGCGCCCGGCGTGTAAGGAGTTGCAGTTGAAAGATCGAAGGTTCGCACGCGCGGGGCAAGTCCGGGACCATTGCCAATGACGACTTCGGCCTTGCCATCGCCGATCAAGTTGCCGGAAGCCACGGTTGCACCGCCGGTGAAGTTGCTGCCAAAGGCGAGGAATGCGTAAATCGGATTGTTCGAAATTGGATCGGGATTGGGAGACTCGATGCCTGTGCGGTTTTTGAATACTTTGATTTGTGTACTGAGACCTATGCCTGGCGAGGTGATGAGGTCGGGGCGGCCATCGCCATTTACATCGCCTGTGGCGACAAAGACGCCACCGGTAAAGTTTGTATAGGCTTT
The DNA here is from genome assembly GCA_964538425.1 of uncultured Pirellulales bacterium. Taxonomy (GTDB): domain Bacteria; phylum Planctomycetota; class Planctomycetia; order Pirellulales; family JADZDJ01; genus JADZDJ01. Next base: position 1,053 of record CAZIGP010000072.1, read on the forward strand.
TGTGCGGTAATCGAGTAATTCGTGGCCTTCAAGATCGAACACCTTCACGAGCGTCGAAAGACCTGCGCCAGGTGCGACGATGATTTCCGCCTGGCCGTCGCCATTCATGTCGGCCACGGCCACGCGAACGCCGCCGCTGAATGTCGATTGATAAGCGAGAAAGCTGACGATTTCGCTGCCGTTTTGTGCATCGAGCACTTTCACTCGCGGCTGAGCGCCGGCTTCGGCTCCGAGGACAATGATGTCATCCGCATTTCGTAATGCCCGCAGCGTGATGGTCGGGCCGTGGTAACCGATCGTGAGTTCGACGCCGTTAAAGAGGATTTTGTCGCCGTTTTCGAGGCCGTTGAAATGGCCATTGATCTCGTTGGCGGCAACGATGGTGAAAATGTCTCCGGGGACGGGAACATAACTGCCTGACAATATCAAATGACCGAATGGTAAGTTGACTATGCCGACGACGTTCAATTGGTTGTAGTTGGTATCCACGGTGGTGCCGTTGATGGCGATTTCCAAATCGGCAGCGACGAGTGCGTTGTCGGCGGTGGCGTCTGCACCCGCCTTTGTTGGTTTCACGGCAGTGCCAGTGACCGGAGCATCGAGCAGCAGCCGGCCGCCGGCGGTGGAGACTTGTCCGGCGCTGAAGATGATGTCGCCGCCGGCGCTGAGCCTGACGTCGGTGTCGGCGGGGCGCGTGATGTCGGCCGTGACGTCGATCGTGCCGGCGTTGGCGCTGCCGATGACAAGTTCACCCGCGGTAATCAGGTCTAGTTCGGCGTCGGTGAGGCCAAGTTCGGTGGCACTGTCGTTGCCGCCGAGGTCGATATTGCGACCTGTCGATTTCGGTTGCAATCGCACGGGGTTGTCTGCCGCGCTAATGGCGCCGCTTATCGTCATCGTGTCGCCGATCATCGTCAGGCCGTCGTTGCCACTGGCGATAATCGTAGCAAAAGCCAAGAGCTCGATGGCAGTACTGTTGCCGACCCCGGCCTCACCGGTAATTGAAATTCCGGAAAAGAGTGCTGAAATAGCTGTTGCGGGAGACGTGGCATGAATAAAGACGCCTGTATTGCTGTTACTGCTGCCTGTACCGCCGCCAGTTCCGTCGAGAAAAATTGCGCCAGTGCCTTGGGTCGACACGAGTGCACCGAGCTGTAGTGAAATGCCGTAATTGACGTTGCCGGGCGTTGCGCCGCCGTGGCCGGTTATTTGAATGTCGCCATCCATGGCAGCTACAAAGGCCGAGGAAAAAATGGCGACGCCGTGACTGTCGGATGTCCCTGCGCCACCAGTTCCCTCGATGGTGATTGGCGTGGCATTCGCCCACAATCCGCTCGAAGCGATGTTCGCCGACGACGAGATGGCGACACCGTGGTTGAGCTGCGCCGAGCCATCGCCGCCGACACCAGTGATTTCAATCGCTCCATCGAGCGAGGTGACAGGGCTGTTTTGAATTACCACGCCGACATTTTCGCTAGTTCCACCGCTACCACCGGTTCCCGTAAGGATAATTCGCCCTGCATTTGAGCCGGCTGCACCCGATTGCAAGTTTGCGTTGGTTGTCAAGCGAACACCGATGTTGTTGGCCCCGCTGTTGCCACCTCGGCCTGTCATTCGTAAGTCGCCGCTGCCTTGGGTGGCGACCGTTGCGCCGTTGATGTCGATGCCGATAAAGTTGCCGGCGGTGGCGATGAGTCCTTGATTGGCCTCAAAGATCAGATCGCCATTGACAGTTGTCCAACTGCTGCCGCTGTTCATCACGATGTTGCGACCGGTGACGACGCCGATATTCGCGTCGCCAGAGTGTTGAATTGCGGCGCTCACCGTGATCGTATTCGGCGTGTCGTCGTCGCCGATGACGATCGTGCCGGCGGTGATGCGGTTTAATTCCGCATTCGACAGGCCAAGTTGCGTGGCACTGTCGCTGCCGCCGATGTTGATGCCGATTGAGCCGTTTGTTGTTTTGGTTTTCAACGTGACGGCATGGCTGCCGGCGTTAATTGCTGAGCCAGCGGCGATGTTGATGCCATCGGCGGTCAAGGTGGCTGTAGAACCCGCTAGGTTGACGGCGGCGGATGAGTCGAGCTGGATGCCTGGAACCACAAACTGGGCGGATTGACCAGTGATCGCAATGTTGCCCGCGCCGGTGGTGGCGACAGCAGCGGACGATGTCAGCCAAACGCCGATGGTATTTGCGCTGGCGGCATCGGTTGCGGTTCCGGAGATTTCGAGGTCGCCATCGTCGGTTGAGATGCCGACTTCCGCTCCAAATAGCACCACACCGACGCATTGGTCGGTTCCTGAGCCGCCGACGCCAGTAACCGAAACATTTGCCACCCCCGTGGCCACGATGGTTGCACCCGTCACCATCACTAGGCCGGCGTTCTGCGTGGTGCTGCCGTTTCCGCCGGTGGCGCTAATGGTGATGTCGCCGGCCGCGGACGTGACTTGGGCATTGCTTTCCAGGGAGATGCCAACGTTGTTGTCTGTGCCGCCGTTGCCGCCGACGCCGGTGAGCGAAATCGCTCCGGTCCCGGTTGAGTGGATCGCACCGCCGAAGATGAAAATGCCGCGTTGGCGCGCCTGGCCACTGGCATTCGCGCCGTGGCCAACGGCAATGATGTCTCCCGCGCCTGTGCTCGTGAACGTGCCGTTCATGATCACGCCGTTAAAGTTGCCGGAAGATGAACCGTTGGCGTTGCCTTGCAGATTAATGTCGCCATCGACCGTCGAGACGCTGGAACCCGTATCGACGAAGACGCCTTGCTGGGAAGCAAACGAGACGCCCCCCGCGCCGGTTGAAGCCAAGTCAAAGCCGCCTTGCATCGCAACCGTACCGACGGCATCGGGATCGATTAGCTCGACGCTGATACTGTTCGACGTGAGCGAGCCGGCGCCGTTGAAGATGACATTGTTTGTGCCACCTGCGGACAGCGAGTTGTCGATGTCGATGGAGTCGGTCAAATCTCCAACGGGGATGGCGATGGCATTGGTGCCGTTACCTGGCGCGGTATCGCCGCCGTTCTTGGTGAACGTTCCCGTGCTGAGGCTGAATGTTGCCGTGCCGGCCGTTTCGGTAACCGTCAGGCTTTCGTTCGTGGCGAGTTGGATCGCCAGTGTCCCGAAGAAGTCGCTCCAAGTGTACGTAGCCAAGACGCGGCGTAGCTCAAGCGATTCAAACAGTGAGCGGCGATTTTGGCGTTTGCCTTGCTGAGAAACGAAATGTTTGGTGCTGTTATTCGATCGCTGACGAAGGGGCCAGAAGGACGCCATTCCAATCTTCAAGCTGCGGGTCTAAGGTGTACGAGCAATTCATCAGAGAAATGTGGGCTTCAAAATAACCCACGACGGAAGGGGCGTCAAACTGTGGTTGGAGATTGACCAACTGCACCAAAAACTGTCGGTTGCGGCGCGAAATTGAGCCGAGCGAATAGCGCAACAAAAAACCGGGTCCGCGGCTCAGAGGCCACGGCCCGGTTTCTAAAGTCAAACCTCTCTCCGATTGCGACGGTGGAGTCGCTTCGAGAGCAGCGCGAATCGGGCCGTGCTAGGCACTGGCACCGTTTTGACTCGGGCTGTCGAATTAATAGTGGGTCCGCCGACGGAAGTCTAGAAAGAGGCTTGTACGATTAAGTGTAATTAACAAAAGTAAGTCACAAAAACTAGAGCGAATTCCGACAACCCCATTTACATCGGCAATTTAGCACAATCGCTTCAGGTAAATCGAGGCAACGGCCTTTGAGTCGCTGCAATTATTTTAGCAGTGCGGAGCAAGAGGGATAGGTGGCGGGAAGCCAAAAAGAAGGTCGAAATCTTCGCGATGCAAAGTCCGTGCCATTTTAAAAATTGCTTTTAATGGCGGATTGGGCCCCTTAATTTTTTCCTTCATTATGCCAAGTCTTCTACGCGAGAGTTAACACTAATCTTTCAAATCAAAATCTAAAACGACAGGTCCATTTGTTTCCGCAGAAATTTTTGCAGTCAAACCACTGGTGTGATGATTCGCAAATCGCTGAGGAACAAGGTACTTCACATTTCGATCGATGTGTGTACCTGTGTAAGAACG
>CAZIGP010000072.1:5128-10595 GCA_964538425.1 uncultured Pirellulales bacterium
GCAAGACTCCAGCACTGACTTGCATACTTGGTAAAGACGAGTGGAAGCGAACGGATGTGCCTTGAGCACTTTGAACCATTTGCCTAACAACACCAGCATAAATAGAACTGCCGTAAGAAAGCGATTCTGAGGAGAATTCCGGAAAAGATATTAAGAAAAACGGTTTTGGGCATGATATTTGGTCTGCCCGACGGTGTAAGCCGCGAGAAATCGGGTATGATGGCAGGTCGGATTCTGATTGGTCTTAATCCGTTGAAGGCAGCGATGTGTAAGTTGCCAAAGTAGTTACGAAGATATTTGCAACAAAGCAAAGTTTTTCTTCCCGAGAAGAATGGCTATTGAAATTCAAGAATCGGCTAAGCAAACGGGTGCTGCACCGGCATCTTCCCTTGCCAGGTTTACAGGAAAGGTGGCGATTGTCACCGGGGCTAGCGATCGAGGGATTGGTGGTGCGATTGCGGAACGATTGGCTCAGGAAGGCGCGGCCGTGGCAATGCTTTCGCGCCAGGAGCCGAAGCGGCTGGCAAAGCGATTGGATCGTTTGAAGGCTCGATCACTTTGGGCGAATTGCGATGTGACCAAGACCGACGAAGTCGCTTGTGCCGTCGAGCAAACGGTTGCCGAATTCGGTCAAATTGACGTACTGGTCAATAATGCCGGTGTCGAATATGCCAAGCCACTGGAAAAGTTCAGTGATGATGAGTGGCAGGGGTTACTCGACGTAAACTTGAATGGAGCCATTCGATTAACTCGCGCCGTGCTACCGCATTTTCCCGAAAGTGGAGGCGCGATTGTGAACGTGGCTTCCGCGCTGGGAATTGGCGGCTGTCCGAGCTTTTCGATTTATAGCGCAGCCAAGGCGGGCCTGATTGGGTTAACTCAGTCACTCGCTTGGGAGCTTGGGTCACGAAAGATTCGTGTCGTGGCGATTGCTCCTGCACTTGTCGCTACGCCAATGACCATGAAACATATGGAGCATCTGACGGCGGAAGTGCATGCCAAGTTAGAAGCGATTCATCCGCTGGGGATTGGCTTGCCGCACGATGTTTCTGGAGCTGTGGCGTTTTTAGCTTCCGACGATGCTCGGTGGGTAACGGGCATCACTTTGCCGCTAGGGTGGGCACCACAATTTTCGCTGCCAGTTGAACAGTTTATGGCGGTGCCGGAAGATTCACTGCGGGGAGATTCGCTGCCTGGTAAGCCGCGGTAGGCGGCTTGGAAAATGCCGTATCGCCGGCTATTTTTCGATGCTTGCTTTTTCAATCTGCCAAGTCTCGCGTCCCGTGGTTTGATCGACGCTTCGTTTTACGATCGTAACTGTTTCAAGTTCTTTTTGGCTGCCATCGAGCATGATGCGATAGCGAATGCTAAATATTTCATTTTGGCGGCTGTCGATGCCGAGAAATTCAGTCGCCATTCGATCGATCTTGGCTTTGGTTCCCTGCTGTAGCAAAGTTTTGGCAGGTTCTTCGCTGATAAATTGATCCAAGTTTTTTTGTGAAACCGGATCTTGTTTATAAGCGTCTGACAGTGTGTCTGTGAGTGGCTTGCGAACTCCGGCACGCTCTTTCAATTGATGTGCGACATGAGGATTGTTTTGTTGCAAATACTTCAGAAATTGATCGCTGAATTCCTCGGCACGAGAGCTTAGCCAATACTGACGACTCACTGTTCTTGCGGGCGCGGCAATGCCAAACAGCAGCGCGAGCAGTAGACCTAGGAATGCAACATTCCAACCGGCTAGATCTTGCGAAACATGAATTCGCCGCATCGCAACCAGCGCCATGATGACTGCGAGCAGCGGAATAAACCACAGAATTGGGCCGACGACTGCAGCGGCAGAAAGTATACCAAGCACCAGCGCAAGCACCGCTAGACCACTGACAGCACGGTATGGCGCCGTGCGATCATCGATTTTCTCGTTGACAGCGTTCGTCGATGATGCAGACATATCGATTCAACAGGATAAAACCGGAATAAATTCGTCTTCAAGCAGGTTCTTCGAGCATGAACGTTCCGGCTTGCTTCGAAACGGTTTATCGGCCGGCATTCACGCGTATGCCCGGTTCGGTTTCAAACGTCTTACGACGAGTTCCATATTTCAGGATGAATTCACCTTGCGGATCGAACTGCTCTCCGCTGCCGAGCGAACCATCTTTGCTCATGGTATGCATCAATGCCATCCAATTGCGGTCTGGCCCGAGGCCGAAGAACATGACTGAGTCGGGTTCCGACTGAAAGGCACCACCCAGAAAGTTTCTTGCCAAAGGGGCCGTGTGCATGGAGAACAGCGTAAATTGCATCATGATCCAGCCAATCCAGGCTGCAAAAAACAAACCGCCGCCGACATCGACCGGCTTTTTAAACCGTACTCGGTAACGCGATAAAGCATCGGTCAGAATGCGCAGCACCAACATCGCAAGGCAAAAGACTAGCCAGATCGAAATGAAATCGCAGAGGTAGGTATAGCTAGGCCATTGCTTTGTCGCCCACGTGGCCAGCGGCTCGTAGAAGTTTGTGGCTAACATCGCCGCCAGCAGCACGTTAATGAACATGACTGCGGCACCCCACAAACCTTCGTTGAAGATAAATGCCAAGCAAACGGCGAAGATGACAACAAGGGCAATGGTAAGCATGGGATTTGTCAGTAGCTAAGTTGTTAAAAGTTGGTCGTTAGTTGTGACTGACAAAAAACTTTATCCTTGCAGTGCTCGTTGTAATTCCGGCAACGAGGTTACGCCTTTCACGACGAGTACTAAGCCTTCGTCCTGAAACGTCTTCATGCCGCCTTTGCGAGCAGCGGCGCGCACTAAGTCGAGCTTCGGGCTTTTTAATAACACTTCTCGAACAGCATCGTCTACGATTAACAATTCGAACATACCCGTGCGGCCTTTGTAGCCGATGCCTTGGCAATTCGGGCAAGGCTTCTTCGGGTCTGGCTCCGACGGAGGTCGGAAAAATGCCTGTACTTTGCCAGGAGGAAGCCCCAATTGTTTGAGCAATTCTTGGGGAGGTGGGTATGGTTCTTTGCATTGATCGCACAGTTTGCGAATGAGCCGAACACAAACAGCGCCCGTTACAGCTCCGGCAAAATCTTTGGGCGGCACCTTCAGCATCATCACGCGTAATAGCGATTCGGAAGAATCCTTGGCCCGAACGGCAGTCATGATCAAACGATCTTCTTTAACTTGATCGCAAAGAAATTTTACCGTGTCGCCGTCGGGCAGATTACGCATTACCAAGACGTTTGGATAAGTGCGAATGACTTTTTGCAATACCGGCAGCGGGGTTTCACCCGCGGTGGCGTTATAAGTGGTAACGTGCACGTTTTCGATATCATGCTCGCGGTGATTGACGTCTTCGATCGAGGCAAAGTCTCGCATGTATCGATCACATGCTTTGAGAGATGCATCGAAGAGGTTGCTTAATCCACCTGCGGGAGGTGACGAAAACACGACAAAGCCGCGAGGCTGGCTCAGCACTTCTTTCAATTTTTCTTGCGTCTTTGGCCTCATGCCCAGATCTTCGAGCGTAAGAACAGGTGTCTTTGTGAGGTGCAAATTTAGCAGCACTCGCTCTGAGCCATTGTTTGCCTGGCTTTGTAAACGTGCGAAATAGTTAATGCCGTTGTATTCTGCGCCAAACGTACCTTCTTGGCGTTTTACGCGTTCTGCGGCATCGTTGCCGGAGATTGTTTTTAATACCGCCACCATCATTTCACCCGGCTCTCGCTCGCGCGGCTCAACATTATGCCAGACGCCATCAATCTGATATCTCACGGCCACGTGCTGTGGCGTGACTTCCATCAGTGCCACTTCGCCACCGCGATCAATCAGTTCTGCAACAACATCTTTTGCCGGCACATAACCGGGTGATCGACGCGCCATCAACAAGTTTGCCTCGCCGTCTCGGCCGCCTCCGGCTGTGGCTTTGAAATGGACTGGCGCACCCTTTTGATGAGCCAACTGAGCTTCACTGGACATCTTTACGCCAACGCGGCTTACAAGGCTGGCAAAGAGGTGTCGCAAGTGACTGGGCGTCATTACCTTTTGGTGTTCTTGAACCACTTTATTGCGCAGCACCACATACACACTCACCGGCACGATCCAAGACAGAAACATCAGCACGTAGCCGACGATGAACCAAGGCAACAACAGCATCAATAAAAACGACACAAAAAATGGTGCAAAGACTACGACATCCCACACGGCGTAATTCAAACTGGTGCGATTCGTGTCTTGCCCAACCCAGTCGGTTGTTTTTACCCAGAGGAGAAATAGAGCGATTACCAGCACCAGTTTTAGCGTACTTAAATAGTGACCGGGACCGCGCCAATTTTGTTCAATCGTGTAAGCGGGCCAAGTATCAGGCACTGCCGGTGCAGGAGTGACAGCTTGTGCCCATGCGCAATCGGCGATCGCCAGAAAGGCGATCAAGATAATGCCCCTGAAAATCAATTTTCCGCAATACGCCATTAAATAAGTTCCGCGCACCAAGTTGCAGGTATCTAAGTGTCTGGGTATTCAAACAAAGGCACCCAGCACGTACAAGTCCCAGATACCTTAATTACAAAATACCAGGCGTCTTCACTTCGATGCCTTTTAGCGCCATCTTGAGTGCTTCGACATTGGGTGCCACTTCCAACGCCACGTTACGATCGACCAGTTCGCGCTCCACCAAATCTTTCAAACTGGCCGTAAAATCTTGCATCCCTTCTTTGCTCGACATACGAATCAAATCGCCTAGCTTTTCATCACGCTCTTCGAGCAACAGCTTACGAACTGACGGGTTGAAAGTCATGATTTCCACGGTCGGCACCCGCCCGACGCCTGGCTTGATCGACGGCAACAATTTTTGTGCCACGATTCCTCGCATATTAAAAGCGATCGCACTGCGCAAGGCATTGTGCATTTCCTGGGGAAATAAGTCGAGGATACGGCTAATGGTGCTAGGAGCCGAACTGGCGTGAATCGTACCGAACACCAAGTGCCCGGTTTCTGCGGCGTGAATGGCGGTCATAAACGTTTCTTGATCACGCATTTCGCCGACGAGCATGACGTCGGGGTCTTCACGCACGGCGTGTTTCATGCCGATACCAAAATCGACCACGTCGGTGCCGACTTCACGCTGGTTAATCAGGCATTTGTCTTCGGTGAAGGTGAATTCAATCGGATCTTCCAACGTCAGAATATGTTTGCGGTAGTTGTGATTGATGTAGTTAAGCATCGACGCGATGGTCGTGCTTTTGCCCGAACCCGTAACACCCGCGAGCAAAATCATCCCTTGATCGAATTTGCACAAGTCTTCCATGACAGGTGGAAGATTAAGACCGGCGAAATCCGGAATCCAGTTGTTTACGCGGCGTGCCACCATGCCGACGTGCCCTAGTTGCTGAAGCAAGTTGACACGGAATCGCCATTTGACGCCGTCCACATCGACAACATGTGCAAAGTCTACGCCGCCTGTT
>CAZIGP010000072.1:10605-11313 GCA_964538425.1 uncultured Pirellulales bacterium
ATCGTCGAGCATCGCGAAACAAATGCGCACCATTTCTTCGTCGTCAATCGGCCCGCGGCTCAGAGGCCGCAGTGAACCTTTGACACGCACGTAAGGTGGACGATCGACTTTAAGATGCAAGTCGCTTCCTTCAAGCTTTACGAGTGCTCGGAAGAGCTTGTCGATTTCCAAATCTTGCCGTTTGACGAGAAATCGCTCTTCGACGTTTGACTTGAGTTTGAAGTGATGATTATTGGTAGGCGCAGACATGGATGGGGTTCAGGGTTCAGGGTTCAGAAGTTGGTTGGCCTTGGATATGCTTTCCACCATGCCAGACCTCCAAACCACTTTATTAACGATTAAAGCCTCACTGGTATGCCCCGTTGATGCATTACTTCTTTCACTTGGCGAATGGTGTATTGGCCAAAGTGAAAAATGCCGGCTGCAAGGGCGGCGTCGGCATGGCCGATAAGGATGGCGTCGGCCAGATGTTCCGGTCGGCCTGCGCCGCCGCTGGCGACGACAGGAATCGACACCGCTTGGCTGACAGCAGCCGTCATCTTTAAATCATAACCATTTTGTGTTCCGTCTGCATCCATACAGGTCAGCACAATTTCGCCTGCCCCGAGGCGTTCTGCTTCCCGAGCCCAGGCCACCGCTTCCTTGCCAGTCGGTACCCGACCGCCGTTGATGTCGACCTCCATCACTTCCTGGCCATCTTTTTGCACT